>NZ_BDEL01000001.1:307500-615000 GCF_001685485.1 Formosa haliotis
GTATATTTTGTTCTATAGTAGTGTATCCTGTAATCCCTAAAGGATTAATTTTATTGAGATTAATACCTACAGCAACGCATGATATTGATGATGTAAATGAAACTTTAAATGCTTTTGAAGCCATTCGTTCACGATTAGAAAACGGAACTTATAAACGTTTATCTGCTTCTGTTGCTGCTGCAATGGAATAGAAAAATTAATATAAAACTTATAAAAAAATCCGAAACTGTTAGGTTTCGGATTTTTTGTTTTGTAGATTATTCTAAATCTTTTCGGTATGTTTTTCTGCGTTTATAGGTAACAGAATCAAAGTGTTTCCATATTTGATGAGAAGCCTGATTTTCTTCTAATTCTGGAGTTCTAATACAAGTCTGCACATTAAAAGGCTTTAATGTTTCGTAAAATTCATTAAAAATGATTGCTGTCACACCTTTATTTTTATATTTAGGATCTACACCTATTAAATAAAAAGATACTGTTTTACATTCTTTTTTGGCCTTTAATAAATGTCTAAATCCGAATGGAAACAACTTTCCATTGGCTTTTTGTAAGGCTTCAGCAAAAGATGGCATCACCACAGCAAAGGCAACCATGTTATCATCTTTATCTACTACGAATTTTATAAATTCAGGATTTATAAATGAAATAAATTTCTCTTTAAAGTATGCTTTTTGAATATCTGTAATCTCTACAAAAGAAGCCAAATCAGCATAACTTCTGTTAAACAAATCAAACATTTGATCTACGTAAAGCATCAAATCTTTAGTTTTTGTAAAATTTAAAGGCCTTAATTGGTAGCGTTCTTTTATTAAATTTTGGATTCTAAAAAAGAAATCGGGATTTACATTGGTAAAGGGGAACTTGTTTTCTTGATATTCCTTTTCTTGAACCATACCTAATTGCTCTAAATGGTCTACATAATACGGATAATTGTACCATGTTACCATAGAGCCAATATGGTCGTAACCTTCGGTTAAAACACCTACTTTATCAAGGTTAGAAAATCCCATGGGACCTTCCATATATTCTAAGTTGTTTTTTTTGCCTATTTCATTCGCTTTATTAATCAGTGCTTTGGTAACTTCAATATCATCAATAACATCGAACCAGCCAAAACGAACTTTATTATGGTTGCGTTTAAGATCTAATTTGTTTATTATTACCGCAATTCTTCCAACAATTTTATTGTCTTTAAGCGCTACAAATAGATTTGCTTCAGCATCAAGAAATATTGGATTTTTATTTTTGTTAAACACTTCCATTTCCTGAGAAATTATAGGCGGTACCCAATATGGCGACCCTTTATAAAGTTCGAATGGAAACTTAACAAAAGCTTTAAGTTCTTTTTTATTTACTACTTCTTTTATTGTAATCATTTTGCGGTTTGTAATCTAACAATTAAACTAATTAATTATCCATTTTATATTCTGTTGGTGCAGCTTCATCTTCTCCGAACTTGTAATAATCTTTATTGTTATTTCTACGTTCTGCTTCTTGTTTTGCAGATGTACCATTATCTTCTATAATCTCTTTGTCTTTATGTAAATCGATGCGGTAGGAAGCTCCAAAATTAAGGCTAAAAACCGAAGGAGTATCTTTTACATTAAAAGTAACGGCGGTGTCGAACTGTAAATTTTTATTCCATAGATAAGCACCTCCTAAACGGAATAAATCATCGGCATAAAAATTACTTTTAATACCTTGATATTCTCCAAAAGCAACCCATTTTTCATTAAAACTATGGGTTAGAGTGAAAATATATTCTAAATCTGATGCACTTGTACCACTATCATCTTTCATGCCAATACGGTCTTTAGAAAGGTTCATTATGAAAACCCAGCCATTAGTAAAATTATGTTGAGTAGCAACTGTAATAGTAGGACTAAAGCCTTCTACACCTTGAGGCGTATAAGGATTTGAATCGGTATCGTAATTAGCACCTGAAGTAACGGATACAGCCGGAATTAATCGACTCCATTTAAATTTTCGGTTGGCCTTCCAGCTATACAGATTTGGTTTTTCTTCTTCGGCATTTTTATGAGGATCATAAATTAAATATTTTGCTCCTACAGATAAATATTTAAAATTTGATCGTGAATAATCTGAAGGGATGCTCGAACGATTATCTGTAAATTTATCAGCCTGAAAATTTCCATCAATAATAATTTCTAATGGTTCCCATAATAAACCATATCGTCCAGAAAAATCGATACCACCTCCAGAAACGTCGTAATTCAATGGCGTGTGCTTTTCCTTGATGTAATAGGGGCCGGCTTCAAATTGTATCACATTTACGCCAACAGCATATGCACTTTTAGAGACTCCAGGCCTGTTTGAGTTTATTACGTCGGTATATTGTCCGAATACAAAAACAGGTATGGCACATATTAAAAGGGCTAAATAGGTTTTCATAGGTAAGTAATTTGTGGTCTTAGCCTCCAAATATAGAGATTTTATATTTTTTTTATCAATTTACAATTCATTTTAAAACATAAGAATTGTATTTTTGTGCAAAATAATAATTATGCTTCAATACGCTTCGGCGACCGGTTTAATGCGAACAATATTAATAATTTTACTAATTTGGTTTGGAGGAAAGATTCTTTTAAGAATGTTTGCACCAGTTATTATGCAGTTTTTTGTAAAAAAAGCAGAGCAAAAATTTGGTTCACAGTTTAATCCTAATCAACAACGTCCGAGACAAGCACCTCCAGAAGGAGAGGTCATAATTGAAAAAATGCCAAAACAAGAAACTTCAAATAAAAATGTAGGTGAATATGTAGATTACGAAGAAATTGATTAATTTTCGCAATCTAAGATTAACACATATTCATGTCATTTTCAATTAAACGATTTCTACCACATTTATTAGTTTTTATAGGTTTTGTAATTATTTCCTTAGCCTATTTTAGTCCGGTTTTAAAAGGAAAAGAGATTTTTCAGAGCGATATCATGCATTATATTGGCATGTCTAAGCAACAGAAAGATTTTAAAGCCCAAACAGGGGAGGAAACGTATTGGACAAACAGCGCTTTTGGTGGTATGCCTACCTACCAGTTAGGAGCAAAATACCCTCATAATTACATTAAAAAATTAGATCTTACCTTGCGGTTTTTACCAAGACCAGCAGATTATCTATTCCTTTATTTTATAGGATTCTATATACTATTACTTTCTTTAAAAGTAGATTTTAAACTTGCAGCTTTAGGAGCTCTAGCTTTTGGGTTTTCTACTTATTTAATCATTATTCTAGGGGTTGGGCATAACAGTAAAGCCCACGCTATAGCTTATATGCCACTGGTGTTAAGTGGAATTATTCTCACTTTTCAACGAAAATATATTCTCGGGTTTTTACTAACCACCATTGCTATGGGGCTTGAATTGGTAGCAAATCATTATCAAATGACCTATTACCTTATGCTACTGGTACTAATTTTAGGGATCGCATATTTAATAGATGCCTATAAGAAACAAGAATTGCCAGAGTTTTTTAAAGCCGTTGGGATTTTAGTGGTTGCTGTAATTTTGTCTATCGGACTAAATGCTACTAATATTTTAGCAACGCAAGAATATGTAAAACAAAGTACGCGCGGACAAAGCGATTTAACCATTAATGCTGATGGATCGCCTAAAGCAGTGTCTACGGGTTTAGATAAAGATTATATTACCGAATACAGTTACGGTAAATTAGAAGCTTTAAATCTGTTTATCCCTAGAATTTTTGGTGGTGGAAGTCATGAAGATGTAGGAACAGATTCTGAATTTTACCAATTTAATTTAAAACGTGGCGCCTCGCCATTACAGGCCAGAGAAATTGTAAAACAAACGCCTACATATTGGGGAGTTCAGCCTATTGTAGAAGCTCCAGCTTATGTGGGAGCTGTTATATTGTTCCTTTTTGTATTGGGATTATTCCTTGTAAAAGGACGTTTAAAATGGTGGCTTGTTGGCGGTACACTGTTATCGTTATTGTTATCATTCGGGAAAAATTTTGGAATCCTCACCGATTTCTTTATCGATTATGTACCAATGTATAATAAGTTTAGAGCCGTAAGTTCTATTCAGGTCATCTTAGAGTTATGTATTCCAGTTTTAGGTGTTTTTGCTTTAGTAGAACTCTTTAAACCTACAGCAGACAATGCTGCTAAATTGAAAGCCTTAAAATATTCTATTGGGATAACTGCTGGATTAGCCATTTTAATATTATTAGGAAAATCTACAATGTTCGATTTTGTAGGCGGCAATGATGGATACTATGCTCAAAATTATGGTCATGAATTTATTGATGCTATTCGTGCCGATCGTGCTTCTCTGTTCACTAAAGATACATTTCGAACTTTAATTCTTGTTCTCTTATCGGGAGGCGTGGTTTTTATGTTTCTGAAAAAGAAATTATCAGAAACCTTAGTTATTGTATGTTTTGCTGCCTTAATTTTATTCGATTTAATAGGAGTAGATAGACGTTATGTAAATAACGATGACTTTAAATCGGCTATGCAAGTGAATAAACCATTTCAGCCTAATGCTGCCGATATAGAAATATTAAAAGATACGACACATTTTAGAGTTTTTGATGTGACTTCTGGAGCTGCGCGTGCATCTTATTTCCATAATTCTTTAAACGGATATCATGCAGCTAAAATGGGCAGATATAATGAGCTTTTCGACTTTTATATTTCTAAAAACAATATTAACGTATTGAATATGTTGAATACAAAGTATATTATTGCTCAAAATGAACAAGGCGAATATTTCCCTTATGAAAATACCGATGCTAATGGTAACGCATGGTTTGTGAGCTCTGTTGATGTTTTAGAAAATGCCAATCAAGAAATTCAAAAATTAGATAGCTTAAATACTAAAAAAGTTGCTGTTACTACCTCTAAATCTATAAAAAATACTTCAAATATAGTTGATGAAACGGCGCGTATTAAAGCGATTAATTACAAGCCAAATTATATTAAATACGAGTCTACAAATACGCATGATGGTTTTGCGGTGTTTTCTGAAATTTATTATGCCGATGGGTGGAATGCGTATATAGATAATACATTGGTGCCTCATGAACGTGTAGATTATGTGCTTAGAGGTTTGGATATTCCTGCAGGAAATCATATTATAGAATTTAAGTTCGAACCTGCCGTAATTAAAAAGGGGAGTACCATTGCTTTAGCAAGTTCTGTAGTGCTCGGAATTTTAATAGTGTTAGGATTATTTTTCGGATTAAAAGAAAAAAATGAACAAAACCTTAAATAATATGTCGTTTTAAAAGTTGTTTTACAATGAACAAAAATGTCCTCATTATTACCTATTATTGGCCACCGGCAGGAGGGCCAGGGGTACAACGATGGCTTAAGTTTGTAAAATATCTACCGGAATTTAATGTAAACCCTATAGTTTATATTCCTGAAAATGCTAATTATCCTATACTTGACGATAGTTTAACCACCGATGTTTCTCCAGATTTAACCCTGTTAAAACAGCCTATAAGAGAGCCATATAAATTCGCCCAACTGTTGTCTGGTAAAAAGCTTCCACAATAAGTAAAGGCATTATTTCTGAAACTAAAAAGCAGAGTTTTATAGAACGCTTAATGCTTTACATTCGCGGAAATTTCTTTATTCCAGATGCTAGAAAATCATGGGTTAAACCTTCTGTTTCGTATTTAAGTAATTATATAAATAAGCATAATATTGATACTGTAATTACTACGGGACCCCCGCATAGTGTGCATCTTATTGGTTTAAAGTTAAAAGAAAAATTTCAGGTAAAATGGATTGCCGATTTCAGAGACCCCTGGACCACAATAGGATATCATAAAGAGCTAAAATTAAGTGCTTCTTCTGAAATTAAACATAAAAAACTTGAAGCAAAAGTTTTAAATACTGCAGATGATATTATTGTGACTAGCAATCCCACAAAATTTGAATTTGAAGCTATTACAAAAAAGCCTATCCATGTCATTACCAATGGATACGATACGATGAAAACCGTTGAATTTTCGTTAGATAAAAAGTTTACGATATCTCATATTGGATCCTTACTTTCTAAACGTAATCCTAAAATATTGTGGCGGGTTTTAAGCGATTTAATTAAGGCTAGAAAAGAATTTGCAGAAGATTTTCAGTTAAATATTATTGGAAGTATAGGCGAAGAAGTACTTCAGTCTATAGAAAAATTTGGTTTAAGTGATTATGTAAATAATGTTGGTTATGTGTCGCATAAAGAGGCTATTGTGTTTCAGAAACAATCTCAAGTATTGCTGCTTATTGAAATAAATTCTAAAGACACAAAATGTATTATTCCAGGAAAATTATTTGAATATATGGTGTCTAATCGTCCTATTATTGCCATGGGACCTCCAGATTCCGATGTGGAGAAAATCATGGTCTCGACTAATACGGGTAGCTACTTTTTATACAACGATTATAAAGGCGTTAAAGCAGAAGTTTTAAGATGTTTCGAGGAGTTTAAGAAAGGAGAATTAGTAGCCCATCCTATAGGATTACAAAAATACAGTAGAAAATCGCTTACCGAATCGCTTTCAAAATTAGTGTAAATGGGTATAGTTCTTAATCAATCTATAAAAAACACCATCATCACTTACCTTGGTTTTGGTTTAGGTGCTATAAATACCTTGTTTTTATTCACTAGATTTTTAAGCGATGAGTATTTCGGATTAATTACATTTATACTTTCTACAGCAAATATTTTAATGCCATTAATGGCTTTTGGTGTAAATAATACCATAATAAAATTTTATTCCGGATTTAAAACGAGGCATTCACAGAATAGCTTTTTAACACTCATTTTATTTCTACCGCTTATAATTATTCTTCCGTTTGGGGCTATTGGGTATTTGGCTTTTGAAAGCCTTAGCAATTGGATTTCTAATGGAAATGTTTTGGTTAAAGACTATGTATGGTTAATTTATATATCGGCCATAGTTTTTGCTTATTTCGAAGTGTATTATTCTTGGGCTAAAGTGCAAATGAAATCTGTTTTTGGAAATTTTATGAAAGAAGTTTTCCACAGGCTAGGGACGATGGTGTTACTGTTCTTACTATACTTAAAGCTAATTACAGACGACGAACTTATTATTTACATCGTGTTGGTGTATGTTATACGTACATGTATTATGATGATTTATGCCTTTGGTATAAGGAAACCTGTTATTAAATTCTCTAAAGTTAGCAACGTCACCGATATTTTAAAATACACCACATTAATTATAGTTGCTGGTTCTGTGGCGAATATAATTTTAGAGATTGATAAATTCATGATCGGGTATTATAATATATTAGAAAACGTGGCCTATTACGGGGTTGCCATATATATTGCTGCTGTAATTGGGGTGCCTTCTAGATCGATGCATCAAATAACAAACCCCTTAACGGCTAAATATTTAAATGAAAAAAATAAAGAAGGCCTAAAGGAGTTGTATAAAAAATCGTCCTTAAATTTATTTATAATTAGTGGATTCATTTACCTACTAATTATTTTGAATATTAGTGAACTTTATAAGTTAATTCCAGAACAATTTAGTCAAGGTATTTTAGTTGTATTTTTAATTGGTTTAGCAAAATTATTCGATAATCTATTGGGGAATAATAATGCCATTTTGTTTAATAGCGATTATTACAGAATGGTCTTAATTCAAGGGGCTTTTTTAGCTGTAATTTCGGTATTGCTCAACATTTGGTTTATTCCTAAATTTGGATTAAACGGGGCTGCTTACGCCACATTTATTTCTGTATTTATTTATAATGTTGTGAAAATTTCATTTGTATATAGGAAATTTAAAATGCTACCTTTTTCCGAAAACACCATAAACGTAACCATACTCATTTTTTTAACGGCAGTGGTCTTCTACTTTTGGGATTTTCCTTTTCATCCTATTGTTAATATTGGCTTAAAATCAATGTTAATAGGAGTTGCCTATGGTGGAATCTGTTACTTTTTTAATTTCTCTGAAGATATTACGAAGCTTTTAAATTCTATGTTAAAGCGTAAGTGAGGGGAATAAACAAGAAAATCCTGCGAGACGCTTTGGGGCAAACTTTATCGCAGAACCTTCTCTTTATAGTATAGAAAATTTAACTTCTTTGTCTTGTTGTATTCGATGATCTTGAAGAAGATGAACTCGTGCTTTGTGCGGTCGAACTAGATCGACCTGTATTAGATTTACGAGTAGTTTCTTGTTTTGGTTGTTTAGACCGCGTAGAAATTGAATTATTTTTTTGAGCAGTCTGATTTGTTCTCGATTGATTTACTCGTGTTGTAGTATTTGTCGAACGAGAATTATTAGTTCTGGTCGATGTTGTATTCTGTCTTGTTGTCCCGTTTGTTACACGCGTGTTATTCGTACTCTGATTAACACTTGGTGTTCTAGTCGTACTCGTTCTATTAGAGTTAACACTGTTAGATCTGCTAGAGTTTGCAACACGCGAATTTGAATTTCCATTAACAGTATTAGGTCGGCTACTATTATAATCTCTATTTATAGTAGAAGGTCTAGAACTATTATTTGGTCTGTTATTGTTATTATTGTTCGATTTCGGATATCTACTTACAACAGGTCTTCTGTTATTTTGATAAGGTTTTGCATAAGGACGTCTAACCGGACGGTAATTTTGTCTGTAAGGGGTTGTATATACTACACAATAATTACGTGGTGGTACGCGGTAATATCTGTGCCAAGGTCTGTACACATAATGCATATTGTAGGCATTTATATATCCAGAAAAATGCGTGTACACACGGTTATTATAGTAAATATTCATATTACCAATATGAGATACTAAACCGTAACCATTGTAGTTTATTACAACATTTCCCACTCGGGCAATTCTACCAAAATTATCGTAGTATAGTGGTACATTCTGAATTTGAATAATTGCACCAAATTGATCGTATTGTATATAAGGATTGTAATTATAGCCCGTATTAAAACTAAATTGGGCGTTAGGCGAATTAAACGATATGTTTACATTGTTATTTACACCTTGCATATAAAAATCGAATTGTCCATCTTGGAAGATCGAAAACTCTATGCCTTGTTCAACAAATATAAACGACTGAGGATTGTTATACGTAATATTAAGTGTTTCTTCAGATGGCCTAAAGGTGTTGGCCTGCATCGCCGGAATGGAAAATGCAAATGCCAGTATTAAGGTGAAAATTGATTTCATAATTCATCATTTTTAGGTTATCACTGTTTATAATGCAAACAGCATGCCAAGAAATAATGAATTGTTGAATAAAACGCAAAGAAAATTTATTGATACCAATAAAAACGCAGAATAATCTACTAAATATTTGAATAAACTTCAGCCAATGTATGTAATATTGATTATAATTTATTTAGTAGTAGCCATTGCAATGCTATAATGGTTTTTGCATCTTTAAAAGCGTTGGCGTTAAGTTTATTTTTAATTTCGGAAAGCGGAAGTTTAACTAATTGAATATCTTCTTGCTCGGCATCTAGTCCGCCACCTTTAAAAATTTTGTCGGTTGAGTTTACTTCAGCATAAAAGGCATTGACCTTTTCTGAAGTACCTCCTGGAGAAGCGAAATACTCGCCCATAAATTCCATAGATTTAACTTCGTATCCAATTTCTTCTTCAACTTCACGTTTAGCACAGTTTATTGGGTCTTCGCCAGCTTCAAGAGAACCGGCAACAATTTCTAACATCCAACCATCGCAATTCGGATCGGTTACAATTGGGTATCTAAATTGGTTTATTAATAATAAGGTATCTGTATCTTTTTCAACCAAAACAATGGCAATAGCATTCCCGCGTTCAAAACTTTGCCTAACCACTTCTATTTGTCCGTTGCCATCAAAAGTATCGTGTAAAACAGTTGCTTTTTTTATTTTAAAATAATCGTCGTAAACGATGTCCTCTTTAACTATTTTGTATTTCATAAGTAGTTTAATATAAAACGAAGGTAATTAATTAAAAGAAATTTTAAAAAGTTAGTTATCTTCACTTTCATATATTAAGTTGTATATGAGTAAGACCTGTAAAAATTGTGAATTTATATTTGATGATACTTTTAATTATTGTCCGAATTGCGGACAAAATTACAATGAGGATTTAACCGTAGGTGTTATTTTTAAAAATACAATTCATAATTATTTCTCGGTAGACGCTCGTTTTTTTAAAAGCTTTTTTCCTTTACTTTTTAAACCAGGTTTTTTACCCTTAAAATTTGTTGAAGGTAAACGGTTAACCTATTTGCATCCAGCTCAGTTTTATTTATTTGCTAGTGTGGTGTTCTTTTTTCTGTTTTCTTTTGAAATAAGAGAACAAGAGCAACGCGTAGATCAAACTGTATTTAAGACTTGGGATACAGATATAGTTACCAATGAAGCTTCAGATACTTTAGTAAATCAACAAAGCAAAACAGATGAACAAGGTGAAATTGAGTTAAAACTAGGCGATAAAAACGAATTAAGGTTAGAGAGTAAGACTTTAGATTCTTTGGTTAGAGTGGGAGCTACGAGTGAAAATGTACTTAAGGTAATGGGTGTAAGTCCAAACGCCAGTAGGATGGAGAAAAAAATATACACACAATTATTTAAATTTTATAAGCATAAAAGTAGCACGCCTTTAATAGATACATTTTATAATTATGTGCCTATATCGCTCTTTGTTTTACTACCTATTTTTGCTTTCTTTTTAAAACTTGCTTTTCGTAAAAAAGGGGCTTTTGCGCATCATTTGGTATTTAGCTTGTATTATTTTGCTTTTTTATTCGTCATGTTTACTTGTTTTACTTTAGTACATCTATTTATTGAATTCCCTTCCAATATTAACCTAATTATAGGTTGTATAGGTTTTGTTTATCTATATATTGCTGTACTTAAATTTTATAAACCAAGAAAATTGTCGGCATTACTAAAAACATCATTAGTTACGATATTGTTTATTGCTCTAGTTATACCTGTTGCATTCATTATAATAGGAACCGCGGCTTTTATGTTTTATTAGTATTTACAGTTTATCTTTAAGATATTTTGCAGTAACACTATTTTTATTGTTTACCAGGTCTTCAGGGGTACCAAAAGCGACAATTTCTCCGCCATATTCACCACCTCCTGGACCAAGGTCTATAATATGATCGGCGCATTTTATTAAATCTAAATTGTGCTCAACCACAATAATTGAATGTCCCTTTGCTATAAGAGCAGTAAACGATTTTAGTAATTTTTGAATATCGTGAAAATGAAGTCCAGTGGTAGGTTCATCAAAAATAAATAAGGCTTTTTCTTTAGTATTTCCTTTTCCTAAAAAGGTGGCTAATTTTATACGTTGCGCTTCTCCACCAGATAAAGTAGACGAACTCTGGCCTAAAGTAACATAGCCTAAACCAACATCTTGTAGCGGTTGTAATTTGTTTTTTATTTTAGTTTCGCCATGTAAATCGAAAAAAGCAATGGCATCATCAATCGTCATATTTAAAACATCGTCGATAGAATTGTCGTAAAACGTCACTTCTAGAACTTCCTTTTTAAAACGTTTTCCATTACAAGTTTCGCATTGTAAATGCACGTCGGCCATAAATTGCATTTCTATGGTAACTTCGCCTTCACCTTTACAAGTTTCACAACGACCGCCATCTACGTTAAACGAAAAGTGTTTGGCTTTATAATCGCGAATCTTACTTAATTTTTGATTTGCATAAAGGTTTCTAATATCGTCGTAAGCCTTAACATAAGTCACCGGATTTGAACGAGACGAGCGACCAATTGGATTCTGATCGATAAATTCAATATGTTTAATTGAGCTGTAATTACCTTTTAATTCTGAAAACTGCCCAGGCTTATCTCCGAATCCTGTTAGTTCTTTTTGAATAGCTGGATATAAAATCTTTTTAACTAAAGTACTTTTGCCACTTCCTGAAACCCCAGTAATTACGGTTAACATATTTAAAGGAAAGGTTACATTTACATTTTTTAAATTATGTTCTCGAGCCCCTAAAATTTCTATCTGATATTTTGAAGTTCGTCTAGTTTTCGGAACTTTTATTTCCATCTCACCATTAAGATATTTAGCTGTTAAGGATTCAGATTTCAATATGTCTTTATACGTTCCGGTTGCCACAACTTCACCTCCAAAAGTACCTGCTTCAGGACCTATATCTATAATTTCATCGGCGGCTTGCATGATATCTTCATCGTGTTCTACAACAATTACCGTGTTTCCTAAATCGCGTAAGGCTTTTAAAACTCCAATTAAGCGTTCGGTATCTTTTGGATGCAATCCTATACTTGGTTCGTCTAAAATATACATAGAGCCCACTAAACTGCTTCCTAAAGATGTGGCTAAATTTATACGCTGACTTTCACCACCAGACAACGTATTAGAGCGTCTGTTTATAGTTAAATAGTTTAGCCCAACATTCGATAAAAAAGTTAATCGGTTATTGATTTCTTGTAGTAATCGATTTGAAATTTTGGTGTCGTTAGTATTTAATTCAAGATTCTTGAAAAAATCTGCTAATTTATCTAAAGGTAATTCAACCAAATCGGTTAAAGTTTTCCCTCCAATTTTCACATAATTAGCTTCTTGTCTCAAGCGTTTTCCTTGGCACGTTTTACATTTCGTTTTGCCACGGTAGCGCGAAAGCATAACTCGGTTTTGTATTTTATAGGCCTTGGCTTCTAACTCTGCAAAGAAACTGTTTAAACCTTCAAAATATTGATTTCCATCCCAAATTAACTGTTTTTGAGCATCTGATAAATCGTAAAAAGGTTTGTGAATAGGGAAATTAAATTTATGCGAATTATTTACTAATTGATCTCTATACCAGCTCATACTTTCCCCTCGCCATGGAAAAATAGCATTTTCATAAACGGAAAGCCCTGTATTTGGAATTACTAAATCGTCATCTATACCTACAATATCACCATAACCTTCGCAAGTTGGGCAGGCGCCATAAGGATTATTAAAGCTGAATAAATGTACATTTGGCTCAAGAAAAGTCATGCCGTCTAAAGCAAACGTGTTACTAAAATCGCGAACTTTATTATCGGCTAAAGATTGAATAGAACAGCGGCCTTTTCCTTCAAAAAAAGCGGTTTGAATGGCATCTGCTAAACGATTAAAAAAATCTTCTTCATCGCGAAATATGATACGGTCTACAACAAGCTCAATCTGTTCTACCTTTATTTGTTCTTGAGCTTCTTCAATACGCATAACCGTATCGTCTACTTTAATCCGGGCGTAACCTTGTTGTTTTAAAGCGTTTAATTTATCTTTTAATTCTCTGCCTTCTTCTAATATAATAGGAGCGAGCAGAAGTAGTTTATCACCATCTTTAAATGTTTTTAAATAGGAAACGACATCTGTAACGCTGTCCTTTTTTACTTCATGACCAGAAATAGGCGAGTAGGTACGACCAATTCTAGCAAATAATAATTTAAGGTAATCGTAAATTTCTGTAGTTGTACCTACTGTCGATCTAGGATTGGTTGAATTTACTTTTTGTTCGATTGCTATAGCAGGAGCGATGCCTTTTATATAATCTACTTTAGGTTTGTTTAAACGACCTAAAAATTGTCTCGCATAACTAGACAAACTTTCAACATAACGGCGTTGACCTTCAGCATATAAAGTATCGAATGCTAAACTTGATTTTCCAGATCCCGAGAGTCCGGTAATGACTACAAGTTTATTTCTAGGAATTATTACATCTATATTTTTAAGGTTGTGCAGTTTTGCGCCTTTTATGATGATGTTTTTCTTTGGATTTACTTCAGAAATAGGAGTACTCATAGCTTGTTTCGGGTATAATTTACAAAGATAACATAAGTATTTCAGCTAAGAAAACAGATTGTTGTCCTTTAAAATGTTAAAAAAAATATAAATAAATTTTTGTGTATTGTATAAGAATATTTATATATTTGGTTTTCATAATTCATATAAAAAAGATACAGCCTATTCAGCACTATTACTTTTAAAACAATTTAACCCCAATTTTAAGAAGAGAGATCTTCTTGGTCTAAAAGTAATGAATATGCAAAACGAACTTATCACCGACGCTGTATTAGTTAGCAATTATATTAGAGGAAACGAACAGGCTTTAGAAACCCTTATTATAAGGCATAAGCAGAAGATTTATGGCTTTATTTATTCTAAAGTTTACGATAGAGATGTGGCTGAAGATGTTTTTCAAGACACATTTATTAAAGTTATTAATACCCTAAAAACAGGGAATTATAACGAAGAAGGAAAATTTGTACCATGGGTCATGCGTATCGCTCATAATTTGGTTATCGATTATTTTAGAAAAAACAACCGAATGCCAAAATTTGATAATTCTGGAGAGTTTAGTATTTTTTCAGTTTTAAGTGACTCGTCTTTAAACGCCGAGAAGCAAATAATAAAAGACCAGGTAGAATCTGATGTTAGACGTTTAATAGATGAACTACCCGAAGATCAAAAAGAAGTAATTTTAATGCGTATGTATAACGATATGAGTTTTAAAGAAATATCGGATAAGACGGGGGTTAGTATTAATACAGCGTTAGGGAGAATGCGTTATGCTTTAATAAATATGCGCAAGATTATTGAAAAACATAATATTGTTTTAGTGAATTAATACAATATTTAGAAATAAAGGCCGTTATAATATTAAATTCATAACATATTTTAGATGGCTAAACTTTACTCTAAGACTTCAAGTCAAATTGATTTAAATCCAAAAAAAGAAACGTTGAAATTTCTTTTAGATTATTCCAAAGCATTAAGTGTTATAGATTGTAAACCGGAAAAGTTTAAAATAATTTTGAACTAATTGGATTAAAGTCCTGATAAACATATCAGGACTTTTTTGTTTTATAATACTTTTCAATTTCAGATTTTCTACCAATCGTTTTGGTAATAATATCTTTGTCTAAATCCCAACCTCGTGCAGGTGAATATTGGCGCCCATACCAAATAATTTGTAAATGTAAGTCGTTCCATAAGGCTTCGGGGAACAAGCGTTTGGCATCTTTTTCGGTTTGTACCACATTTTTACCATTACTTAAATTCCAGCGATACATTAAACGTTGTATATGAGTGTCTACAGGAAAAGCTGGTATACCAAAGGCTTGCGATAGTACAACTGCAGCGGTTTTATGTCCAACAGCAGGAAGAGCTTCAAGAGCTTCATAAGTTCTTGGAACTTCGCCATTATGCTTATCTATTAAAATTTGTGATAAGCCATGAATGCCTTTACTTTTCATAGGAGATAAGCCCACAGGTCTAATAATATCTCTAATTTCATCGACTGTAAGTTTAACCATGTCGTAAGGATTGTCTGCCTTTTCAAATAATAAAGGTGTTATTTGGTTTACACGCACATCTGTACTTTGCGCCGACATAAGTACTGCGATAAGTAAGGTGTAAGGATCTTTATGATCTAACGGAATAGGAATTTCTGGATATAAATCATTTAAGGTATTTATAACAAACTCTACTTTTTCTTGTTTGGTCATTATTGTATTTTTGAACAAATTTAATAAATATGACGACTTTAAAAATTGGAGATGCTGCTCCAAATTTCACAGCCAAGGATCAAGATGGCAATATAATTTCATTAAACGATTATAAAGGAAAAAAACTTGTAATTTTTTTCTATCCTAAAGCAAGTACTCCTGGTTGTACTGTAGAAGCTTGTAATTTGCGCGATAATTTTGAGCGTTTTCAAGCATTAAATTACGAAATTCTTGGCGTGAGTGCCGATAGTGAAAAACGACAATCTAATTTTAAAACAAAACATGAATTTCAGTATCCTTTATTAGCAGATGAAGACAAAACTGTAATTAATGCCTTTGGAGTTTGGGGGGCAAAAAAATTCATGGGTCGCGAATACGACGGTATTCATAGAACCACTTTTGTAATTAATGAAGAGGGTATTATTGAGGATGTTATTTCTAAAGTAAAAACAAAAGCCCACGCCGAACAAATTTTAGGCTAAAAAAAATCTTAATAGATTAATCTTGAGGCCAAAGCGAATCGGGATAATCATTAAAATCTGGTGTCACATAGCGGTCATCGCTTGTGGCACTATCATCTAAAGATCCGAAATAAAACACATCTTGGCTAACACCCGGTAATTGTATGTTAGTTAGCACTGTATTTATATCATAGTCTTGCTGGATAGTATGTTGTCTGTATGCTGTAGCAGGAACAGTATTGGCTACATCTGGATTTAAATAATCGGCACCTACACTACTAAAAGTAATATCGTTAGTAGGATTTTGGTCTTGAGTTTTATTTTCTTCATCGCGTGTTAAGACGCCATCGCCATCATCATCGGGATCTAAATAATCGGGAATACCATCGCCATCGGTATCTAAAGAGTCTACAAAACCAACCCCATCAACATAATTTGGAGATTCGCTACTTGTTTTTACATTATCACCATCATCATCATCATCCAAATAATCAGGAATACCATCGCCGTCTGTATCTGTTGGATTTGTACTTGGGTCGTTATCGCCATCTAAATTCGCATCTTCTACATCGGCAGGGATGCCATCGTTATCATCTTCAGTTAAAATAGTTGTAATGGTTGCTACACCCGATGTACTTTCTAAATCGTTGGTAACAGTAATATTAGAAGGAGGTACGTCGTTACAGAAAAAATCTGAAGGATCGGCATTATAAGAACGGTAATTAAACGGATTGGTTGAACTTATACTTACTGTTGTTGTTAAGGTATTATCATCGCCAACCTCTAAAAGGTCGTCTAGAGTAAGGGCAGGCGAAGTTATTTTTAAAGAAAGGGATTCGTAAGGATCTGTTTTAATATTGTAAAATACTAAGGCGCCACAGGCTTCATAAGTATCGTCAAAATCAAATTCAACTGTGATAATATCGCCATCGTCGCAGGATAAAAAAGTAAAAAGACTTAAAAACAATAATAAGGATAACTTACGCATAGGGATTTCTTTGGAGTACAAAAATAATGATTTGACAAATTATAATAAGGCATATTGAAAATAATTTTATTTAAAGTAATTTTGCGGAATGAAAAAGGTGTATTTAGACAGTGCGGCAACTACAAAAATAAGAACAGAAGTTATTGATGATATGACTCGTGTAATGCAAGAGGTTTACGGGAATCCGTCATCTTCCCATAGCTTTGGACGCTCTGCTAAAACTTTGGTGGAAACAGCTAGAAAAACGATTGCTAAGCGTTTAAATGTTACGACTTCTGAAATAGTTTTTACTTCGGGTGGGACAGAAGCCGATAATTTAGTGCTATTGAGCGCTGTTAAAGATTTAGGTGTTACTCGAATTATTACTTCTAAAATAGAACATCACGCCGTATTACATACCGTAGACTACTTAGAAAAAGCTTATGGTGTTACAGTCGATTATGTAGACTTAGATAACAATGGAGAAGTAGTTATTTCGAGTTTAGAACAATTGTTATCGACTTCTGAAGCAAAAACACTCGTCAGTTTAATGCATGTAAATAACGAAATAGGAAATCTCCTAGATCTTAAACACGTTGCACAACTTTGTAAAGCACATAACGCCTATTTTCATAGCGATACCGTACAATCTGTTGGACATTTTGAATTAGATTTACAGGACATTCCTGTGGATTTTATCGCGGTTAGCGCTCATAAATTTCATGGTCCTAAAGGTGTTGGCTTTGCATTTATAAGAAAGCATTCTAATTTAAAACCGATGATTCATGGAGGTGAGCAAGAACGTGGACTACGAGCTGGCACCGAAGCGGTACATAATATTGTGGGTTTAGAAACAGCATTTAAACTTGCTTATAAAAACTTAGAGAAGGAACGTGAATTTGTAAGCCAATTAAAAACATATTTCTGTAACGAAATTATGCAACTATCGCCACTAGTTAAGTTTAACGGGTTTTCTGGGAATATGGAAAAATCTACTTATACTTTAATAAATGTTTGTTTACCGATAGAGGCAAGGAAATCGGATATGTTGTTGTTTCAACTAGATTTAAAAGGGATAGCCTGTTCTAGAGGAAGTGCTTGCCAAAGCGGTGCTTTGAAAGGTTCTCATGTATTAAACGAAATTTTAAACGAAGCCGATAAAAGAAAAGTTTCTCTTCGGTTTTCGTTCAGTCATTTTAACACGTTTGAAGATGTAGATTATGCTATCGAGGTTTTAAAAGCATGCATAAACTAATAAATAGGTGTACTAGCCATGAATGGTTTCGCTTTTGCTTAAATCTTTCATGATTTCGGCTTCGAATTCTAATAAATCTTGCCATTTTTTGTCTACCTCTTCGCGGTTTCCATATTGTCTTGCAAAACCTAAAAACATCGTGTAATGATTGGCTTCGCTAACCATTAATTTTCTGTAAAACTCGGCGAGGTCTTTATCTTCTAGTTCTTCCGATAATAATCTAAAACGCTCGCAACTTCTAGCTTCAATTAAAGCGGCATATAATAATCTGTGAACTAGTTGTGTGGTTCGGCTTCCGCCTTTAGGAAAGAAGGTAATTAATTTTAAAACATAATCATCTTTTCTATCGCGTCCTAATACCCAACCATTTTCTAAAATTTTGTCGTGTACCATTTTAAAATGACTAATTTCTTCCTTTACTAAAGCCACCATTTCTTGAACTAATTCTGTGTATTCTGGAAAACTTACTATTAACGAGATCGCTGTGCTTGTTGCTTTTTGTTCACAATAGGCATGATCGGTTAAAATGTCTTCAACATTTTTTTCTACAATATTTACCCATCTTGGGTCTGTTGGTAATTTTAGGCCTAGCATACGATTATATTTTAGAGTTAATTTCGGAAATTTGGTATTCACCAGTTTTTGAAATTATAAGTTGAAATGTTTTGTGTTGGGTTTGATTTTCAGGTTCTGCATATAAAATATTTAAAACAATAGACGAGTTAGTTGCGATATGCTTGTCGTCTAGCCAAATACTTTTTAAAATAAATGGTTTAAGCCATTCTGAAGCGCCTTCAATATTTTTATTTATAAACGATTTTGAAAGTGTTTGTTTGAAAACTGTGTTTTGTTCATTCTCCACAGAAATATCTGCCAACACATTTCTATAAAACGTTTTTATGTTTAAGCTATCTTTAATTTCAGTTTTAGAAATATTAGAATTCATATCTGTATAGGTTTTAATATGAATTTTAAATCCAGTACTTAATAGGGTATCGGTTATGGTTTCGGTATAGGTCTCTGGAAGGTAAACTATACGTTCAGAAAACGAAGATAACATGTTCTTTTCTGCCAAAATTTGCTTCGGATTTTTATGCATTTTACTACTCCCATCGCAACTTGAAAGCAGTGTAGCGATAGTTAAAATAATAACACTTAAAATCCTGTTTAATAGTGATTTACACATCTAAATCGAAACTTTTTCTTAAGAGTTCTAGACTTGGGTTTTTCTCGCACATTTTTTGAAACTTTTCGCGCGTGGTATAAGCGTATTGTTTTTCATTTTCTTCGTTAATTTCGATGTCTAAATTGACATCAAAATTGTTTAAACGTTTACGAATAAAACTTAATAAGCCGAAAGAATTTCTCTCAACTTCAACCTTATTAGTTTCATTAGGATATACTACTTTAATTGTAGTTTTATCTATTAATTTAGGAGTATCTATAGAAAGAATAGAGGCCAAATTATATTTTCCTTCGGTTTCAATTACACTAACATAATCTTTCCAAGCCGTCTGCATGTCTTCTTCAATGAAATCATCTGTAGGTAAATTAATTTCATCGTAAACAACTTCATTTTGTTTAATTTCATGCTCTTTTTTCGCACGAATACTTTTTAAAGATAGGCCAGAAGTACGTTTGCTTTCCTGCGATAATACAATTTTTGGAGATTTAGGTTCTTCTGCTTTAGCAAGAATTGTTTTGTTTTCTGCTGATACTGTAGAAGCGGTACTGGTCTCGTTTTGTTTATTATTAGCGACAGGTTCTGGTTTTGAAACCGGAATGGGCGTAATCCCTTTGGCTCTAAAATAAGATGGCGGAATTATGAACCGTTTACTATTTTTTTTTTCTCCATCGAAAATGATAGAGGCAAGCTGCATGAGGCAAAGTTCGACCAGGAGTCGCTGATTCTTACTGGATTTGTACTTTAAGTCGCAGTCGTTAGCGAGTTCAATTCCTTTTAATAAAAAGTCTTGAGGTGATTTATTAGCCTGTTCTAAATACTTTTGTTTGGTTTCTTCACCAACTTCTAGAAGTTCTACGGTTTGCGGCGTTTTACATACCAGTAAATCTCTAAAGTGAGAGGCTAAACCAGCAATATAATGTTGTCCGTCGAAGCCTTTAGATAACGTTGTATTAAATTGTAATAGGAGTTGCGGAATGTTATTTTCTAAAATTAAATCGGTGCTTGTAAAGAAGGTTTCGTAATCAAGAACGTTTAAGTTTTCGGTTACCGCTTGTCTCGTTAAATTTTTACCAGAAAAACTAACCACACGATCGAATATTGAAAGCGCATCACGCATAGCACCGTCTGCTTTTTGTGCAATAATATGTAAAGCGTCGTCTTCGGCTTCTATACCCTGTTCTTTTGCAATATATTTTAAATAATCTTTAGCGTCTTTTACCGTAATACGTTTAAAATCAAAAATCTGACAACGCGATAAAATGGTTGGTATAATTTTATGTTTTTCGGTAGTTGCTAAAATAAAAATACAATGCTTAGGAGGTTCTTCTAAGGTTTTTAAAAACGCATTAAAAGCGGCTTGAGACAACATATGAACCTCGTCAATAATATAGACCTTATATTTCCCTATTTGTGGCGGAATTCTAACTTGATCGGTTAGGTTCCTAATATCGTCTACAGAATTGTTAGACGCCGCATCGAGTTCAAATACATTAAAGGCAAAATCTTCATCAGGATTTTCATTGCCTTGACTGTTAATCATTTTGGCCAATATACGGGCACAACTGGTTTTACCAACACCTCGAGGTCCTGTAAATAGTAAGGCTTGTGCCAAATGATTATTTTCTATAGCATTTAATAAAGTATTGGTAATAGCCTGCTGACCTACAACATCTTTAAATGTTTGAGGTCTATATTTACGAGCCGATACTATAAAATGTTCCATAGAAATACTTAGAACAACAAAGTTAAAAATTCGGTGTTTATTTTCCTGAAATGAGGACTAAAATTAACGTGAGTTATTAACAATTTTTGAAATTTAATAAAAGCGAGTGTAATAGAATAATACGCTATTTGTTGTACTTTTGCAGATAAGTAGATTGCCTTATCGCTGTTCTATTTATAGAATGGAGGAAAGTCCGAACACCATAGTGCAACATAGTGGTTAATGGCCACCAGTCGTGAGATTAGGAAAAGTGCAACAGAAAGTATGTACAGGTAATGCTGTAGTGAAACCAGGTAAACTCTATGTGGTGCAATGCCATGTATACC
The DNA here is from genome assembly GCF_001685485.1 of Formosa haliotis. NCBI lineage: Bacteria > Pseudomonadati > Bacteroidota > Flavobacteriia > Flavobacteriales > Flavobacteriaceae > Formosa > Formosa haliotis. The sequence continues at coordinate 328,909 of NZ_BDEL01000001.1, forward strand.
AATGCTTGAGGGCGGCACGCTCGATGTTGGAGGGTGGGCAGCTAAAGTGTGCTGGTAACAGTACACTCAGATAAATGATAGGGGCTTTTTTATTTAAAAAAAGTACAGAATTCGGCTTATAGATTTACTTAAATAAACAAGCCCTTTTTTAGTGATAAAAAAGGGCTTTGTTTTGGTTTAAATTGGTTGGTTAGTTAAAGATATTGGTTGGTTTTTTTATTGTGTCTCGTCTAAAACTTCTTGTAAACCGTCTAGCTTTTCTTCAGCTAAAGATTCAAAAGCACTGTAGGTTGGTAAATTATCCCAATAACTGTATTCTTTTGCAATTTTACCGTCTTTAAATAAAAAACGAGAGATTATTGGAATTTGTAATTCTTGGTCACTTCCTTTTAAAGTTCCTACCCAAATGGCCCAACTGTTAACCCATTTTTCTCCGGCATTGTTAGTAATCATTTCACAGTTAACACCGTTTTTATAGTTGTATCCAGATACATGTACGCGACCGTCTTGAGAAACTTTAATCATTTCTGAAACAGAAATAGGATCTAAGGAGTTTTCATAAATTTCGGCATCTTCAGTATATAAGTCTTTTAAGTCCTCATAATTACTGTCTATAAAATACTGGTGTAGGGTTTTTACGGTTTCAATTTCTGGTGAAGTGGTAGTATATTGCTTTACGGGTTCTTTACAAGAAACCATTAAAGCTAGTGAAAAAGCAATTAAGATAATTTTTTTCATAAAAATATAGTTCTTTGTTTTAATTACTCGCTATAATGCTTTAGCGAATTCTAAAGTACATATTTTATATTAAATTTAACATATAAAATCTGTTTTTTTTGAATTTATTCTTAGCATAAAGTTTTTTATTAGAGCGGATTTAGGAATGTATTATCGGTAAATTGTTGTGATTAAGAAAGTTATGAGTTTTGTGTTTCTGCTATAAGTAACCATAAAAAAAAGCCAACTTTCTAAAATTAAGAAGAAAGATGACTTTTTATTAAGAATTATGTTAAAGAATAGGTGATTCTTTTCTATTCGTTTGTGGTTTCGCTTTCAGGATTTTTAAAAAAGCTAAACATATTGCCACCATATCCTTTAGAGTAGCTATAATTGTTAAGTTTAGATAAATCGGTATGTTTGGAATGCTCTACAATTAAAACACCATCGGTTTCAAGTAATTGATTTTCGAATACCAAATTCGGAATTTTAGCAAATTCTTCGTCAGGGAATGCATAGGGCGGATCTGCAAAAATAACATCGGCCTTTATAGTGCTTTGTTCTAAAAATTTAAAAACATCACTTTTAATGGTTTGAATTGGCATGTCGAATCCTTCGGCAGTCTCGTTTATAAATTTTATACATCCAAAATCCTGATCTACACAAGTAATTTGTGTGGTTCCTCTAGAAGCGAACTCATAACTTATACTTCCAGTTCCTGCAAATAAATCAAGCACAGAAATATCGTCAAAATAATAGGAGTTATTTAAGATGTTAAATAAAGCCTCTTTGGCCATGTCTGTGGTAGGGCGAACGGGTAGCTTTTTTGGAGCTATAATTTTTCTTCCTTTGTATGTTCCAGATATTATTCGCATTAAAAACTATTTAAGATGATAAACTCTGCATGTTGAGTTTGTGGTTGATGACTAAAAGTAAACGGATGGTTTTGTTTCCCGAATGAAATATGACGGACGTATTTATAAGCGATAGTATATAAATCGTCATTTTTTAAAATGTCTCCTATGAAAACCAGTTGAATAGTTTCTGGATTTAATTTTAATTGTTCTAAAGTGAAGAGTAGATAATATATAAAATCTTCCTTACTGTTGTATTCAAAAGTGTTGTAAAACTGTAATTCGCCCGAGTTTACACTAATTAGTTCGAAGTGACGCGAACTAACATGAATATAAAGTTTGGGTTGATTTGCATTCTTCTCTAGCTGTAAAATACGTTCAATTAAAATGGTGGAATAATGTTTAAAGGTGAATTCCCCAAATTGGTCGTAAATAAAATTGTTCACATTTACGTAAGGTACATACACGTTTACACTATCATTAGCCTCAATAGTATCGTAGGTAATAAAATCTGATTTTAAAATTTTCGTATTAAACTTTAAATAATCGGCTAAATGATCTTCGCTAAATAGAGGGGAGGGTACCAAGGTAGATAACTCGTTACAATGTACAAGTTGTATGTTGTTAAAATTCTGCTGAAGACTTTGTTCGGTTTTAAATAAAGACTCTACATGATCTAATAACTGATAAGGTGTTTCAAATTGCTTAAAAGTAATATGTTTTAAAACTTCAACCTGTTGAGTATTTGAATTTAATATACAAAAAGAAAGTCCACTCAAACTAATTTGAATGGACAATTCTTTATGTGTATTGGTATGAGAATTACTATTCGTCGTCGCCATATGTTTTAGGCCAGTTACCGTTTGTTTTAACTTCAGACATAGATCCTACCATTAAAGCATCTCCGTTAACATCGTCTACTGCAATTACTTGATTTTCTTGAATTACTAAATCTTTGTCTTGATCGTAAAGAATCACGTTTTTCTTAACAGAAGATTCGAAAACAGGAATTTTAACATCGTTTTGGTCTAAAGTTCCAGCTTCCATTTTAAATTTAGCGCCTTCTGGACCGATACCTTCAGGAAGGTTCATCATGGTTTTGTAACGTGTAGAGTTTTTAAATAAAGAATCTTTTACAGGTACAAATCCTAATGTATCAATAATAATAATATCTTTTGTAGTTTCTACACCACCGTAACGCTTCGTTAATTCTTCATCGATAACTGTAGAGTCACGACGTTGTGTAATGGTATATTTTGCTGTATCAATAAATTTAATTAAGTGGTCAAAATCTCCTGCAAATTTCCCTGTAACTTGTTTGTGCGCTAATTGAGCATCTCTAATGTCGATTAATTTTTCGATTACTTGAGCGTAACGCTTCTTTTTAACTTGGTTAAACTCGATAGGCTTATAAACAGACATGAATGTTTGATACCCTAAAAAGGCAATAAGTATCCATAGTCCAATAATTAGAAAAGGTTTTAAACCAGAAGGAAGGAATTTGTCAATTAGCCAAACTAAACCAATAGTTATTAAAATAGAGGCCACTGCAATAAGAATTATTGTAAGCATAGTGTTTTTTGTTAATTAAATTTTTTTATAAGGTCTAACGCAAATCTACAATTTTTTTTTATTCGTAAAAACCTATCTGCAGAAAATCATTACTATATTTGAATAAAAATATTTGCGAAACCTTCAAAAATGAACGCACCCCAATTTTATTCCCTTATAAAACAGCAGTTTCCGTTTAATCCTACCTCAAAACAAGATATTGTATTAATTCAGTTATCAGAATTTATTTTAAGTACAGATAAAAATGTGTTGTATTTGCTAAAAGGGTATGCCGGAACGGGGAAAACCACGATTATTAGTACGATTGTTAGTAATTTATGGAAAATTAAGAAGAGTGCTGTGCTTATGGCTCCAACGGGGCGAGCGGCGAAAGTAATCTCAAATTATTCAAAAAAAGAGGCGTTTACCATTCATAAAAAAATATATTTTCCAAAAAAAGAAAAAGGAGGCGGTGTAAAATTTGTTTTGCAACCCAACAAACATAAAAACACTATTTTTATTGTCGATGAAGCTTCAATGATTCCTGATACACCTGGAGAATCCAAATTACAGGAGCATGGATCGCTACTCGACGATTTAATGCAATACGTTTACAGCGGGCATCACTGCAAGCTTCTTTTAATAGGGGATACCGCGCAGTTGCCACCGGTAAAATTAGATATTAGTCCGGCGTTAGATCCTAAACTTTTAAACATGAATTATGATAAAGAGGTTGTGGGGATTGAATTAGATGAAGTCGTAAGGCAAGAACAAGATTCTGGGATTTTATATAATGCAACGCTACTTAGAGAAACTTTGGCAGGCGAATTTTTTGATGCTTTTAAGTTTGATGTTAGGCCCTATAAAGATATTATTCGCTTAATTGACGGACAAGAAATTATGGATGCTATTAACGATGCTTATAGCGAATTGGGTAACGAGGAGACTTCATTTATTGTTAGAAGTAACAAACGTGCAAATCTTTATAATCAGCAAATTAGGAGTCGGATATTATTTAATGAAAACGAACTTTCTACTGGCGATTATTTAATGGTTGTTAAGAATAATTATTTTTGGTTGAAGCCTACTACTGAAGCTGGTTTTATTGCGAATGGAGATATAGTTGAAGTGCTAGAAATTTTTACCATTCAAGATTTATATGGATTTCGTTTTGCTGAAGTAAAAGTAAGAATGGTCGATTACCCGAACATGAAACCTTTTGAAACCGTTTTGCTTTTAGATACTATTTCGGCTGAATCACCATCTTTAAGTTACGAAGATTCAAATCGTTTATATCAAGAAGTGATGCTGGATTATCAAGATGAAACTAGTAATTACAAGAAATTCACTAAGGTTAAGGCTAACAAGTATTTTAATGCGTTGCAGGTAAAATTTTCTTATGCCATTACCTGTCATAAGTCGCAAGGAGGGCAGTGGAATACAGTTTTTGTTGAGCAGCCTTACTTGCCAAACGGTATTGATAGGGATTATTTACGCTGGTTATATACAGCGGTTACGCGAGCCAAAGAAAAACTATATTTAATAGGTTTTAAAGATGCTTTCTTTGAAAACGAATAAATACTTCAGTTCTAAATTTAAAATTCTTAAATAGCCTTATTTTGTAGATTTGCTAATAAGTATTGGGTGGAATATATTGTGTCATTTAAGATTTATTCTGCAATTAGGTAATAAAAAAACCGCCTAAAGACATTTAGACGGTTTGTAAAGATTGTTTTTAAAGAACGGTTATAATAGAATACTGCTAATTTGCTGTGCTAATTCTGTACCAATTCTATCTTGAGCTTCGTTTGTTGCTGCACCAGTGTGTGGTGTAAGCGATAAAGACGAGTTCATAAGTAATCCCATTTCTGGTTTTGGTTCTTTTTCGAAAACATCTAATGCGGCTCTAGAAATTTTTCCGCTTTCGATAGCTTTTACAAGTGCAACTTCGTCTACAACTCCACCACGAGCGGCGTTAACTAAAATAGCACCATCTTTCATTTCGTTTAATTCTTTAGCACCAATTACATAATCGTCTTGTGCTGGTACGTGAAGTGTAATAAAATCTGCTTGTTTTAAAACGTCTTCTTTAGAAATGGTTTTAATTTCAAAAGTAACGGTTTGTCCGTCGTAGAAATCTAATACTAAATCTACTTTATCTAAAAATGGGTCGAAAGCTACTACTTTCATTCCTGCTCCTAAAGCTACTTTAGCTGTTGCTTGGCCAATTCTACCAAATCCTAAAACCCCTAAGGTTTTTCCTTTTAATTCTGTTCCTTTAGCATAAGCTTTCTTTAAACCTTTAAAGTTTTTATCTCCTTCTAAAGGCATGTCTCTGTTAGAGTTATGTAAGAAACGTGCTAAACCATATAAGTGTCCAAATACTAATTCGGCTACAGAGTGTGAAGAGGCTGCAGGAGTATTAATTACATGTAATCCTTTTTCGCGAGCATATTCAACATCAATATTATCCATTCCAACACCACCACGACCAATTATTTTTAGGCTAGGGCAGGCGTCTATTAAGTCTTTACGTACCGTAGTTGCGCTTCTAACTAATAGCACAACAATTTGGTTTTCGTTTATGTAATTTATTAGTTGTTCTTGAGCTACCGTGGTTGTGATAACTTCAAATCCGTCTTTTTCTAAGGCATCAATTCCACTTTGAGAAATACCGTCGTTTGCTAATACTTTCATAAGATTATTAGTCATAAAAATGACTCCGATTTTATTAATTAATTTATTGTTTAAGCTTTTCTTTCTAGTTCACTCATTACTTCAACTAAAGCTGCTACACTGCTTAAAGGTAAAGCGTTATACATAGATGCTCTGTATCCACCAACACTACGGTGACCATTAATTCCATTCATGCCAGCTTCTTTTGCCATAGCGTCAAATGTATCTTTTAAACTGTCGTCTACTAAGTTAAAAGTAGCGTTCATAGTTGAACGATCTTCTTTTTTAGCAAATCCTTTAAACAACGGGTTTAAGTCGATTTCAGAATACATTAATTGTGCTTTCTTTTCGTTTTCTTTTTCAATAGCTGCAATTCCACCTAAATCTTTTAACCATTGTAGTGTTAACATAGAAGTGTACACTGCAAAAACAGGAGGCGTGTTAAACATACTTTCTTTTTCAATAAAGTTTTTGTAGTCTAACATAGATGGGATGGCTCGGCTAACTTTTCCTAAAACATCTTCTTTTATAACCACTAAGGTTGTACCTGCAGGACCCATATTTTTTTGAGCTCCAGCATAAATAAGATCAAATTTAGAGAAATCTAAACTTCTAGAAAAAATATCGCTACTCATGTCGCATACCAAAGGCACTGGGCTAGTAGGGAATTCTTTTATTTGTGTTCCAAAAATAGTGTTGTTAGAGGTACAGTGGAAATAATCCAAATCTGAATCTATGCTAAATCCTTTAGGGATGTAGTTATAATTTTGATCTTTAGAAGAAGCAACTTCAACAACGTCTCCAAAAAGTTTTGCTTCTTTTATAGATTTTGCTGCCCATGTACCAGTATTTAAGTACCCTGCTTTGTTTTCTAATAAGTTATAAGCAGCCATTAAAAATTGTGTGCTTGCACCGCCTTGTAAAAATAAGGCTTTATAGCCTTTTCCTTCTAAACCAAGTAGTTCTAGAGCTAAGGCGCTTGCGGTTTCCATAACTTCAATAAAAGGTTTACTTCTATGTGATATTTCTATTAAAGATAAGCCGCTATTATTAAAATCGATTACAGCTTCTGAAGCTTTTAGTAAAACTTCTTGTGGTAGAATACAAGGACCTGCACTAAAATTGTGTTTTTTCATTATTTCGATAATTTTGTGATAAGCACAAAGGTGCTAATTAATTGATGATTTTATGTTATAAAATTAATATTTTTTATGCTAAATTTCTAATAAAAATGAGATGGTGTCCACGTTATCGGCATAATCGTAAAGGTTGGGCAATTGGGTGTTTCCGAAAACAATTTCGTTACTGTTAAACCCTTTAGAAACAATACATTGTATGTTGTCTTTTTTGGAATTTATAGTGTTTTTTAAGTCAACTATATCGTTGTAATACTCGTAAAAAACCGTCGCAATTGGCGAAGAAAAACTTTCATCTTCTTTAATCATTAAGAAGCCATTTTCTAGCATGTCAAATTCACTCATCAAATACACGGCTTTATTGTAGTCGTAATTATTGGCGTATTTATGATCGTGAATTACATCGCCCCATTTAAACATGGCTTTAAAAAAGTTTTGAAAGTCGTACTGCTCTGGCACATATAGTTTAGATACATTACGGCAGCCTAAACCGTAATATCTAAAAATATCTTCAGATAAACCTTCTAATTCTTCTGGCGTTTCTTCTCCAGTTAACACCGCAATAGAATTTCTGTTTTTTCGAATAATGGAAGGTTTGTCTTTAAAATAAAACTCAAAATAACGTGCTGTGTTGTTGCTACCCGTGGCAATAACGGCATCGAAATCCCTTAATTTCTCTTCGGTAAATGTAATTCGGCCTTTAAATTCTGGTTCGACATGTTCTAAATATTTCGCTAAGAAAGGAAGTAAATGTTTGTCGTTAGACGATTGTTTTACTAATACAGAATGCCCTGTAATTAAAACCGATAAAAAATCGTGAAACCCAACTAAAGGAATGTTTCCTGCCATAATAATGGCTACTGTTTTTGGAGACTCGGTATGTAGGTTGTAGGGGGTTAGCCAAGCTGTTAATGGTTGTTCTTGCAGTAGTTTAGACCAGCCTTTAAGAGCAAAAACAAGGTTGTCTTGGTTAAACCAGCCATTGTGTTCTTGAGCTAATTTTAACTGATGTTTAAATCCGTTAAAAAATAAATCATTAAAAAGAACAGTTTCATTTTTTTGAAATTCTTCAGTACTAAACTGGCTTAAAAAATCTCCTAATTTTACAAAAGCATTAATTCTTTGCTGTAAATTCATTTTCTAATTTGGTTATGAAAGGTTTTGGCTTTATTTTTGTCCAACAAAGTTAGAAAAAGAAAATGCTATGGCAATTATAATAACAGATGAATGTATAAATTGTGGCGCTTGTGAACCAGAGTGCCCAAACACTGCTATATATGAAGGTGCTGATGATTGGAGATACAAAGATGGTACTAGTTTAGATGGTACTGTTGTATTACCAAGCGGTAAGGAAGTAGACGCGGACGAGGCTCAAGAGCCTGTTAGTGATGAAATTTACTATATCGTACCAGATAAATGTACAGAATGTAAAGGATTTCATGAAGAACCTCAATGTGCGGCAGTTTGTCCAGTAGATTGTTGTGTTCCAGATGATGATCATGAAGAAACCGAAGATGAGTTATTAGCGAAACAGCGCTTTATGCACCCTGATGGTTAATTAATTATTTTAAATTACGATATTGAATCCTGAGTTTTTACTCGGGATTTTTTATGCGATTAATCTAAAAACAATATATTTAACATGAATTCGATTTAGTTAAGTTAAAACCAACTAGACCTAGATAATTAGAAAAGTCTGGTAATTGCCAATTTAATAACGAATTCACATTAACTAATGTATTTAATAATTATTTAGAATGAAACAAATCACCGTTAAACAACTTGTTTTGGTAGCCGCACTTTGGGCTTTTTTTACCTTTATCTTTTCAAAATTATTATTTCCGCATCATGATGATCGGGAATTAAAAGAGTTGGTTAGTACAGGCCTATCTTACAATATAGCTATAGCAGCCTTAATGTGCTTGGTGTTTAGCTATTTCAAACAAGTAAATATTAGAGTGGGTTTGAATAAAATTCGAACTAAAAAAAATTGGATACTCTATTACCCAGTGTTTGTTATTATGTTCGCAATTATTGTAAATGCAGCACAAGGTATTTATTCGGATATTGGTGCTTTTGGTTGGATTTTTATTAATTGTTTTTTTGTAGGTATTTCCGAAGAACTGATGTTTCGCGGTGTATTATTGAGTGGACTTGTTAATAAAATTGGCTTTATTATGGCTGCAGTTTGCGTTGTAGTTTTGTTTGGACTCATTCACGTATTCAATGTTTTTGTGACAGGAAATCTACTTCAAGGAATTGCACAAGCCTTTATGGCTATGAGCTCTGGTATTTTGTTTTTAGCAATACGCGTAAAAACGCAAAGTATAGTATCTGCAATTATTATTCACTGGTTATGGGATTTTATAGCATTTAGTAGCAGTAGCTCTTTTAATGAAGAAAAATTTACTGGATTAGTAGACTATTTAGCACTTTTAGTAAGCATATTACTTATTTTGAGTCCAGTAATTTTTGGTATTTTAGGTCTTGTTCAACTTAGAAAAAAACAAGTGGTTGCGGATTTTATGGAAACACAGCAACCAGAAATTCAATAAAAATATTTATCGGTATAACTTAATAGAATTACTTACATTTGCACGCGCTAAATCTAGTTAATAAAGTTTAGCACTTTAATTTAATTATTTATAAAAATCATGAAAGCTGGAATTGTAGGATTACCAAATGTAGGGAAATCAACCTTATTCAACTGTTTGTCTAATGCAAAAGCGCAAAGTGCAAACTTTCCGTTTTGTACTATCGAGCCTAATATAGGTGTGGTAAATGTGCCGGACCCAAGATTAGAAAAGTTAGAAGAATTAGTAAATCCAGAGCGTGTAATCCCTGCAACTGTAGAGATTGTAGATATTGCTGGTTTAGTAAAAGGAGCAAGTAAAGGAGAGGGGTTAGGAAATCAATTCTTGGCAAACATTCGCGAAACAGATGCTATTCTTCATGTGTTGCGTTGTTTTGATAATGATAATATTGTGCATGTTGACGGGAATGTAAATCCGATACGCGATAAGGAAACGATCGATATGGAATTGCAATTGAAAGATTTAGAAACCGTAGATAAAAAACTTGAAAAGGTTAAACGTGCTGCTAAAACTGGAAATAAAGAGGCTCAAAAAGAAGAAGCTGTTTTGCTAAACATAAAATCTAGTTTAGAGGCTGGTGTTTCTGTGCGTGCTATAGAATTTAGTGAAGATGATTACGAGGAATTTGTAGCGCCATCGCAATTTATTACAGCAAAACCAGTAATGTACGTGTGTAATGTAGATGAAAATGCTGCTAATACTGGTAATGCATATGTTGATTTGGTAAAAGAAGCTGTAAAAGATGAAAACGCAGAAGTGTTAGTTTTAGCGGTAGGTACTGAAGCCGATATTAACGAACTAGATGATTTCGAAGAACGCCAAATGTTTTTACAAGACATAGGATTAGACGAGCCTGGATCTTCTAAATTAATACGTTCAGCTTATAAGTTATTAAATCAGCAAACATATTTTACCGCAGGAGTAAAAGAAGTTCGAGCTTGGACTATAGACATAGGAGCAACTGCGCCGCAAGCAGCCGGAGTTATACATACCGATTTTGAAAAAGGTTTTATTAGAGCGGAAGTAATTGGTTACGACGATTTTGTTTCTTATGGTAGTGAAGCCAAAGTAAAAGAGGCAGGAAAAATGCGTGTAGAAGGAAAAAATTACGTGGTTAAAGATGGCGATGTTATGCATTTCTTATTTAATGTATAATTCATGTTTAAATTAGAAGCACCATACCGAAATTGCTTTGTTTTAATTTCGGTATTATGTGTGTTCGAGTTTTTTATATTTAGAGATTTACCTTTTTTTTGGGATGCAATATCTAAATCGTCGCGAGCAAATTGGATATATTCTAATCATTTTAGCGATTTAATATTGCCAACCGACAGAAGCTCAGGGCATCCGCAATTATGGACAACCCTAATTGCTTTATTCTGGACAGTCTTTGGTAAAACAATTGCATCGGCAAGATTTTTATTATTACTTATAAATATTGGGGTTGGCTATCAAGTTATTTTACTTTTTAAATATTTTTTTAAAAAAGAATTATCTCCATATTTAATTTTCTTAGTTTTTTTAGACCCTACATTTTTGGCTCAAACAACAAGTTTAAATAACGATATGTTATTGTTATTTTTTACCCTGTTGGGATTGAATGCAGTATTAAGACAGCGCCAATTATTGTTGTTATTAGCTCTAACAGGTGCTTTGTTTACCAATTTGAGAGGGATTTATATTGTTGTTGCCTTGGCTATAATTCAGTTAGTGTATTATAAACAAGGAGTGTTAATCAAAAGTAAAAAGCTATGGTTGCCATTTATATGTTCTGCGACAGTTTTTCTTGTGTTTTGTGTTTATCATTATACTAAATTAGGTTGGGTAATTGTTACTCCTAATCCGGCATATAACTCGCATAGAGAACTTACTACACTTAAAAATATTGGTATTAACACTATAGTGTATATTAAAAATTTCTTAGAATACGGGCGTCTAGTGTTGTATGGAATAATGTTGTTTTTGGGGTATAGATATTTTGAAAATCATATAAAAACTACAGGAATAACTAAGGAGTTTAAATGTATTTTTATACCAATTTTGGTTTTTAGCGTTGTATTTTTTTTAGGCATGGTACCTTTTAGTAACCCAATAGGAACTCGGTACTTTATGATTGTATATATCTTGCTTACCTTATTGCTATTTCATTTTATTCAAGTGCTAAAAATTAAGTATGATTCTGCGTTGTATGGAGTTGTCGCTATTGCACTTATTAGTGGAAATTTCTGGGTGTATCCGGCAACTATTTCTCAGAGTTGGGATAGTAGTTTAGCGTATTTAAATTATTATCCAGTTGAAAGGAAAATGGAAGACTTTTTAGAATCATCAGATATTGAAAGACAAAGTATAGGAACTCGAGTTCGATTTAATAACAGAAATGACGCTGAACTTATTGAATTAAAAGACGAGATGAAATATTCAGATTTTAATATGGAATCTAATCCATACATCATGCTTTCCAATATTGAAAACTACACTAAAGATGAAGAATTTTTGAATATATCCCAAAATTGGGAACTCGTAAAATCCTTTAATCAGTGTGGTATTTTTTTATCACTTTATAAAAACCCAAAGTTTAATCAGAATTAAGAAATAAGATTGTGTTTATTTAAGAAAACCGTCTTATTTGTTAATAAATTGTAGTATTCCAGTTTCATTTTTACATCCGAAATGTTATATTAGCAACTCATCATGAAAAACCTATGTTAGATCAATCCAATTATACCGAAGATAATATACGTTCATTAGACTGGAAAGAACATATTCGCATGCGACCAGGGATGTATATTGGTAAACTGGGAGATGGATCTTCTCCAGACGACGGTATTTATATCCTACTTAAAGAAGTGTTAGACAACTCTATAGACGAGTATGTTATGGGCGCTGGAAAAACTATAGAAATTTCTATCCAGGGTAGTAAAGTTATAGTTCGCGATTATGGTCGTGGAATTCCTTTAGGAAAAGTTGTAGATGTTGTATCTAAAATGAATACCGGAGGGAAGTACGATTCGCGAGCTTTTAAAAAATCGGTCGGATTAAATGGTGTAGGTACAAAAGCGGTAAACGCGCTATCTTCATATTTTAGAGTAGAATCTTCTCGAGAAGGAAAATCTGCTTCGGCAGAATTTGAACAAGGAAATTTAACCGATCAAGAATTTCTAGAAGAAACGACGAGACGTAAAGGAACTAAGGTGTCTTTTGTGCCCGATGAGCTTATTTTTAAAAATTATAAGTTTAGAAATGAGTATGTCGAAAAAATGCTTAAAAATTATGTGTATTTAAATCCTGGTTTAACCATAGTTTTTAACGGGGAAAAGTATTATAGCGAGCATGGTTTAAAAGATTTATTGGCCGAAAATATCAATGAAAATGATATGGTGTATCCAATAATTCACTTAAAGGGAGATGATATAGAAGTCGCTTTAACACACAGTAAAACACAGTATTCCGAAGAATATCATTCTTTTGTAAACGGTCAGAACACAACTCAGGGGGGTACTCATTTAGCAGCGTTTAGAGAAGCCTTGGTAAAAACACTTCGTGAGTTTTATGGTAAAAATTACGATGCTTCAGATGTTAGAAAATCTGTGGTATCTGCCATTGCAATAAAGGTAATGGAGCCTGTATTTGAGAGTCAGACTAAAACAAAATTAGGATCTACAGATATGGGTGGCGATTTGCCAACGGTGCGTACCTATGTAAATGATTTTGTTAAAACATATTTAGATAATTTTCTTCATAAGAATCCAGATACTGCCGATAAAATTCAGCGTAAAATTCTTCAGGCAGAGCGTGAGCGTAAAGAATTGTCTGGAATTAGAAAGCTTGCAAAAGATCGAGCCAAAAAAGCAAGTCTTCATAATAAAAAATTACGCGATTGCCGCGTACATTTTGGAGATATTAAAAACGAACGCAATTTAGAATCCACCTTGTTTATTACCGAGGGAGATTCTGCATCGGGAAGTATTACCAAATCACGCGATGTAAATACTCAAGCTGTTTTTAGTTTAAAAGGAAAGCCTTTAAATTGTTATGGTTTAAGTAAGAAAATTGTTTACGAAAACGAAGAATTTAACTTGCTACAAGCGGCATTAAATATAGAGGAGTCCATGGAAGATTTACGATATAACAATGTCGTAATTGCCACAGATGCCGATGTAGATGGTATGCACATTAGACTGTTGCTTATAACATTCTTTTTGCAATTTTTCCCGGAAATTATAAAAGAAGGGCATTTGTATATTTTGCAAACTCCGCTATTTCGGGTGCGAAACAAAAAGAAAACCATTTACTGCTATACAGATCAAGAGCGTGTTAATGCTATAGATGAATTGAAGCCAAAACCTGAAATTACGCGATTTAAAGGGTTAGGTGAAATTTCTCCAGATGAGTTTAAACATTTTATTGGCGATAATATTAGATTAGAACCGATAATGTTAGATAAAGACATGTCTATAGAAGAGTTGTTGGAATTCTATATGGGTAAAAATACACCTACACGTCAGAAATTTATTATTAATAATTTAAAAGTTGAAATAGATTTAGTAGCCGATAAAAATGAGAACGGATAACGGAAAGGTAAAAAATATTATAATTTCGATCTATTTCATTTTAGTCGTGATTGCTATAATTATGGCTACTGTTTTTAGTGCTTTTAGTCATTTAACAGATAATGCAGAATTAACTTTCGTAATAATTGTTTTTGTTTTTTTGGGGTTGTTTTTAGCTGTATATTTAATAGCAAAATATTTTGAATACGATAGCGACGGGGTACAAGTTATAGTTTTAAATAAAGGGCTTTTCTTTTCAGATAAATTTAAATATAGAACACACGAAATTGAATTTAAAAAAGAAGAATTAATCGGTTATAAATTCCGTAATTATATCTTTTATAGAAGCTTAACTCTATTTATTAAAAGTGAAAATAAAGGTCCTATAAAAGAGCGATTCAATATTACTCTAGTGAATTATAGAAAGCGAAAATACATTAGACAGTCGCTAAGTAAAATGGTAAAAAAAAATATATCAAATAAAGTATAACTATTAATGGTTGAAAACGATAACGACGAATTAAATACAAATCTTCCAGAAGAGCAAGAAACAATTACCAGGGTTAATGGTATGTTTAAAGATTGGTTTTTAGATTATGCCTCTTATGTTATTTTAGAACGTGCCGTTCCTGCAATTGAAGATGGTTTTAAACCGGTTCAGCGTAGGATTATGCATTCTATGAAAGATTTAGACGATGGCCGTTATAACAAGGTTGCCAATATTGTGGGGCATACCATGCAGTATCATCCACACGGAGATGCCAGTATCGCTGATGCCATGGTGCAAATCGGTCAGAAAGATTTACTTATTGATACCCAAGGAAACTGGGGAAATATTTTAACAGGAGATAGTGCAGCGGCTTCACGTTATATCGAAGCACGTTTGTCTAAATTCGCTTTAGATGTTGTTTATAACCCTAAAATTACAGAGTGGCAAGCCTCTTATGATGGTAGACGAAAAGAGCCCGTAAATTTACCTGTAATGTTTCCGTTGCTTTTAGCACAAGGAGGTGAAGGAATTGCTGTTGGTTTATCTACTAAAATACTACCGCACAATTTTATTGAATTAATAGATGCTTCCATAAAACACTTAAAAGGAAAGCGTTTTACACTTTTTCCAGATTTTCCAACATCAGGAATTGCAGATTTTACAAATTACAATGACGGATTACGAGGTGGTCGTGTACGTGTACGTGCTAAAATCTCTCAATTAGATAAAAATACTTTAGTTATTACTGAAATTCCTTTCGGAACAAATACTTCATCTTTAATTGATTCTATATTAAAAGCCAATGATAAAGGCAAAATTAAAATTAAAAAGATTGAAGATAATACGGCTTCCGATGTTGAAATATTGGTGCATTTACCTGGCGGAATTTCTCCAGATAAAACTATAGATGCGCTTTATGCCTTTACAAGCTGTGAAATTTCAATAGCACCTTTAGGTTGTGTTATAGAAGATAACAAACCATTGTTTGTTGGAGTCACCGAAATGCTTCGTCGTTCTACAGATAATACGGTAGAATTATTAAAAAGTGAACTAGAAATTAAACTAGGAGAACTTGAAGAGCTATGGCATTTTGCTTCTTTAGAGCGAATTTTTATTGAAAATAGAATTTACCGCGATATCGAAGAAGAAGAAACATGGGAAGGTGTTATTCAAGCTATCGATAACGGTTTAAAGCCATATACCACACATTTAAAAAGAGTTGTTACCGAAGACGATATTGTTCGCTTAACAGAAATTAGAATTAAACGTATTTCTAAATTTGACATCGATAAAGCGCAACAAAAAATTGATGCTTTAGATGAGCAGATTGCTGAAGTAAAACATCATTTAGCACATCTAATCGATTATGCCATAGCGTATTTCGCGCGTCTTAAAAAGGAATATGGAGAAGGACGCGAGCGTAAAACAGAAATCAGAATTTTTGATGATGTAGATGCTACAAAAGTTGTTATAAGAAACACCAAGCTCTATGTAAATCGAGCAGAAGGTTTTGTTGGAACTTCTTTAAAGCGCGATGAATATGTGGGGGATTGTAGCGATATAGACGATATTATTGTATTTACTAAAAGTGGTAAAATGATGGTAACTAAAGTCGATACTAAAACTTTTGTAGGTAAAGATATTATTCATGCCGCCATCTTTAAAAAGAAAGATAAGCGTACCATTTATAATATGATTTATCGCGACGGAGCTAAAGGGCCGTCGTATGTAAAAAGATTTGCTGTAACGTCTATTACAAGAGATAAGGAATACGATTTAACTAATGGTGCCAAAGGGTCTACAAGTTTGTATTTTTCGGCTAATCCTAACGGCGAGGCAGAAGTTATTACTATTTTACTTAGACAAGTTGGTAGTATTAAAAAATTGAAATGGGATTTAGACTTTTCAGATATCCTAATCAAAGGACGAGCTTCTAAAGGTAATTTGGTAACCAAATATCCTATCAAAAAAATAGAACTAAAAGAAAAAGGAGTCTCTACTTTAAAACCAAGAAAAATTTGGTTCGACGATACCGTACAGCGTTTAAATGTAGACGGTCGCGGCGAGTTGTTAGGAGAGTTTAGAGGTGAAGATCGTTTGTTAATAATTACACAATCTGGTTTGGTAAAAACCATTTTGCCTGAATTGTCTACGCATTTTGATAGCGATATGATTGTTCTAGAGAAATGGACGCCAAACAAGCCTATTTCGGCAATTTATTTTGATGGTGAAAAAGAACGATATTATGTGAAGCGTTTTTTAATTGAAAACGAGAATAAAGAGGAAGTATTCATTTCTGAACATGAAAAATCGCAATTAGAAATTGTATCTACAGATTGGTTACCGGTAGCCGAAATTGTATTCGGAAAAGAACGGGGAAAAGATCAGAAAGAAAACAGTACTGTTAATCTTGAAGAATTTATAGCGGTTAAAGGTATTAAGGCCTTAGGAAACCAATTAACTACAGATAAAGTGAAGCAAATAAATCTGTTAGATCCAATTCCTTTTGAGTCGCCTGAAGAGGTGCATGCAGACGAATTAGATGTGGTAGATGATGAAATTGTGGAAGCTAAAAAAGAAGCGTCTGATGATGATGCTCAGCCCACTTTATTTTAAAAAATAACATATTTATTTATAAAAGTATCGTATTAAAAACATTAGGTTTTTGATACGATACTTTTTTGCTTTACTATATTTCAATTTATAAGTCTTACCATAATTTGAATACGTAAAACTAGTTGTTTACACCTAAGCCGTGAGAAAACATTTATTGAAGCTATTTAAATGAAGATTCAAAGTTAATGCAGCTGTCTGCGAATGACTTAAAATTTAAAATCTCAGACACTGTAATCCAGATCGAAATTCTAATTATTCAGCACGTTTAGCCATGCCTTTTTGTTTTAAATCTTCGCCTACATAAGAATACTCAAAAGTATAAGAATCTGCTGTTGTGGTTAGTATTTTTAAATGGATATCTTTTCGTTCAACCCGATTTTTCGGATTAATAGTTTTAAAAATAACTTCGCAATCATTAATCCATCGTACTTCAGAAGAGTCTTTCTTACCTTGATAAGTTTCTATTTGTAAATCGTCTGTTCTGTTAAATTCAGACTTATAGATTTTTCCATCAATTTCAATCTCGCTATAAAAATGACCAGTTTTAAAGTCAGAGCAATTGCGCTCAACTTCGTAACAACTTACCATAGATGCAGCCAAAAGAAAAAGAATGAAGTATTTCATAGAGAGAATTAATTTGGCGTAAAAATACTAAAGTTATATCAATTAGATTTTAAAATATATTAGAATTAAACCGGAATAGTTGGAGTAATTCGAAATTCAATTGAAAGGGGTTTTGTGTTCCGTATTTTATTAGAAAATAGTGTCCGGTTTAAAATTACTTCGCATTTTCAAAATTTTTAAAGCTACCATCGGTATAAAAAATAACTATACGTTCTATTTGCTTAGATTCGTCTGTATTTAAAATCTGATTCGGAATTTGATTTGAGGGCGTTTCTTGGGGGTTACTCAATTTAGAAATAGGCTCGGAGGGATTAGAAAATAAATCTGGAGAATTCACTTTTTTCGATTCAGCAGGGAAGTTGCCTTTCCCATTTAGCAACCAATATAATTCTACTTCAGGAAAAGTAGATAATACTTTCATAACAAAATCTAAACTCGGTTTATTTCTTCCAGATAAAATGTGTGAGATAGATGAGCGCTGTACACCAATTTTTTCAGAGAAAGAAGAGGCTGATTCTCCGTAAAAATCGATAACCTTTTGTAGGCGTTTTGAGAATTCATCACTGTTTATCATTGTAAACTTAGTTTTAAATATTTATTGATTACAAATGTAACAAAAAGTACGATACATTTAACAATTAGTATGAAATTAACCAATAATTATATAATTTTAAGCTTTATATAATACTATTTAATGTACTGAAAACTTGTTATTTAAGCATTTTATATTTGGATTTGGATTAAACCCTAATTTTAAGAGTCATTTTTGATACAAAAGACTTAATGAATGTATATAAATGTATACAACTTTGTTGTAAAACCTTGTTTACATTTGTAAATATATAATTGTTTACATTTGTATCATAATAAAAAAAGCATGAATATTACAGATATTACTCAGCTCTATAATCGTAATAAGGAGCCATTATTAAACGGTCGTTATATAACCAATTCTCATATTAAACCTCTTCTAGAAAATTTAGAAGCGCCATTTGAAGTTTCAGAAATCGGAACTTCTGTTTTAGGGAAACCAATTTCTGCTATTAAAATTGGTCAAGGACAGAAACGGATCTTATTGTGGTCTCAAATGCACGGTAACGAATCGACAACAACCAAAGCTCTTTTCGATTTTATAAACGTTCTTAAAGATTCGAGTCAATCTTTGGCCTATATTACAGAAGTTTGTACGTTTTATATTATACCTATCTTAAATCCAGACGGTGCAGAAGCTTATACTAGATTAAATGCAACGCCTGTAGATTTAAATCGTGATGCTCAAACTTTATCTCAGCCAGAAAGTAAAGTGCTGAGAGCAGTTTATAACGACTTTAAACCTCATTATTGTTTTAATTTACATGGACAACGTACAATTTTTAGTGCGGGTTCTACAAACAAAACGGCTACCGTGTCGTTTTTATCGCCTGCACAAGACGAAAATAGATCGATTACCGATTCTAGAAAAATTGGAATGGATATTATTGCCGAAATGAATTCTACGCTTCAGCAGTTAATTCCAGGTAAGGTTGGGAGGTACGATGATTCTTTTAATATAAATTGTGTAGGAGACAGTTTTCAGTCCTTTAATGTGCCAACTATATTATTTGAAGCGGGACATTTTGAAAATGATTACGATAGAGATATTACCCGATTCTATATTTTTAGTTCGTATGTAACAGCTTTTAATTATATCGCAACATCAGATGTTTCTGGGGCTAATTACAATGAATATTTTAAAATTCCAGAAAACGATAAGTGCTTTTACGACATCATAATTCGTGATGCAAATGTAGGTACAGAAGAAAATCCGGAGATTTTAGATGTAGGTATCCTGTTTGTTGAAAAATTAATTAACAAAACTATTGCGTTTTCTGCAAAGGTTGAAACCATTGCATTATTATCAAAATTTTATGGTCATAAAGAGATTAATGCTAATAAAATGAGGGTGTTAGCACCTCATGAAGAAGCAGTGGTAGCAGGTGCCGAAATCGATTTCGTTACAATTGGGAATGGTAAATTTTTATTAAAATTGTGAAAACGTTAATAATTTGATAAGAATATTATATAAAAATGTATTATTTTTGCTGTAAAGAACAAAAAGTACAGATATGGCAAAATTTAAATTAGACGAAATAGATCATCAAATTCTTGATATGTTAATCGACAATACGAGAGTTCCTTTTACAGATATCGCAAAAAAATTATTGATTTCGGCGGGTACTGTGCATGTTAGAGTTAAGAAAATGGAAGATGCAGGTATTATACAAGGGTCTTCTTTAACTTTAGATTATAAGAAATTAGGATACTCTTTTATTGCTTATATAGGAGTGTATTTAAACAACACATCGCAAACAACATTTGTTTTAGAGCGTATAAACGAATTACCTTTTGTAACAGTAGCACATATTACTACTGGCAAATTTAATATTTTCTGTAAAATTAGAGCACGTAATACTGCACATGCCAAAGATGTTATCTTTATGATTGATGATATTGAAGGTGTTTACAGAACAGAAACAATGATTTCTTTAGAAGAAAGTATTAACGATAAAAAGCGTTTAATGCATTACATTTTTAAAGAACTTTAATGAGATCTTTATAGTTTATAAAAAAAGAGCCAATTGTTTAACAATTGGCTCTTTTTTATTCATCATCATCGGTACAAACTACATCTGCACTTAATGTGGTGTCTTCGTTATCTGGGTAATCTATAATGACGTGACCAAGACTATTAATTTCTAAATCTTCAGTATTGTCGAATTTCGCCATGGTGTAATGGAGTTTGCAACTCACTTTAACCAAATAAATGGCATCATCTGTTTTTACTTCTACAGCTTCAATGGTTTCATTTCTGTGGTTATCAAACTTTATAATATCATTATCACTATAACCATCAGGGAATTTTTCTGTTAGTGTAGATAGAATTTCTGGCGTTAGTTTTTTGTAATCAACAATAATTTTTTTCATCTTAAATAGATTTAGATGTTAAATAGTATTGCTAAAATTTGCTTTATTTTGGGTGTTTTAAATTTACAAATTATTTTTATTTAAAGCATCTCGTTATAATAATTTAACGCTTCAATTATTAAATCGTTAGGCACTAAACAATCGATTTGAGTATCTCCTATAGATTTTAGTAGTACAAAATTTACGTTACCGTGAGAATTCTTCTTGTCGTATTTTAAAAGTTCAATAATAGGTTCGTAATCCTCTTCATTAATCCTTACATCGTCGTATATGTTATTAATTACATCTTTAATTTCTGTGTTCTCGGCTTCACTTAAACCAGAAAGTTTAGAAGATATATAAGATTCTAAAATCATACCAATAGCAATCGCTTCGCCATGAAGTAAATCTTTTTTGTGAGGATGGCTTAAAAAATAAGATTCAACGGCATGCCCAAGGGTGTGTCCGTAATTTAAGGTTTTTCTTAAGCCATTTTCGTGAGGATCAATATCTACAACGTGTTTTTTAATTTGAATAGATTCGTAGATTAACTCGTCTAAATGTTCAACATTTAAATCGGACATTGATTTAAACTTGTCCCAATACAATTTATCTTGTATTAACCCGTGTTTAAGCATCTCTGCAAGCCCCGAACGCATTTCGGTTTGCGGTAATGTTTTTAAATATTCAGGATCTATAATAACCATTTGTGGCGTGTTAATAACTCCAATTTGGTTTTTTAATGCACCTAAATCTACACCGGTTTTTCCTCCAACAGAAGCATCAACCATGGATAATAGAGTAGTAGGTACGTTTATAAAAGCAATACCTCGTTTAAATGTAGAAGCTACAAAACCACCTAAATCTGTAATTACTCCACCTCCTAAATTAATAACTAAACTTTTTCTATCTGCACCTAGCTCGGAAAGTACATTCCAAACACCTACACAAGTTTCAATTGTTTTGTTTATTTCGCCAGATTCAATTTCAATAATTTCTATTGTAGCCGATGTATTTATCGATTCTAATAAATGTGGTAAGCAAAGTTCGTGTGTGTTTTCGTCTACGATTATAAAAATGCGAGAAGGATTGTTTTCTTTTATATACTCGTTTACAGCATGATATGCGCTTGAATTAAAGTGGATTTTATAGGTTTTCGTTTCGATAGTTTTCATAAAAAAAGTGTCATAAAAAATAGCCGTGAAAATAAGGAGATTTTTGGGAAAAAGTAAGTTTAGCTTGATTATATTTGCAAAAATTTTCAGATTTAATGATAGAGAACTCCATTTTTGATAATACTGAAATTGCTTTTGCATTAAAAAGCGATTCTGAATTGGAAAGAGCCTATTTTCTTTTCAAAATGATTTCAATAGAGCCTTTAGTGCGTATTGGAACGGCCGCGACTAATTTTGCTATTAAAGCAAAGTTACCTGTAGAAGGGTTAATAAGGGCAACAGTATTCGATCATTTTTGTGGTGGCGTTAATGAAGAGAATTGCTTGCCAGTTATCGATAAAATGTTCGAAAAAGGTGTAAGTTCTGTTTTAGATTATTCTGTTGAAGGAAAAGAAACTGAAGCCGAATTTGATAAAGCCCTAAACATTACTTTAAAAATTATAAGTTTTGTAGACGAACGTAAATCTATGCCTATTGCGGTTTTTAAACCGTCGGGATTTGGTAGAATTGCCTTGTACGAAAAGATTGGAAATAAAGAGACTTTAACGGCAAAAGAGGCAGAAGAGTGGGCTCGTGTTTTAAATCGATTTGAAACCGTTTGTGCAGCAGCAAAAAAGCATGATATAGAATTATTAATTGACGCCGAAGAGAGCTGGATGCAAGATGCTGCCGATGATTTAATTACCGATTTAATGCGAAAATTTAACACCGAAAAACCGGTGGTTTATAATACCCTACAAATGTATCGTCATGATCGGTTAGACTTTTTAAAGCAACAACATGCTTTAGCGAAAGCAGAAGGTTTTTATTTAGGATATAAGTTGGTTCGTGGAGCCTATATGGAGAAAGAAAATGAACGTGCTGAGAAATTGGGTTACCCAAGTCCGATTTGCGAAAGTAAAGAAGCAACCGATAATAATTTTAATGCAGCCGTTGTTTATATGTTAGATCATTTAGAAGATATGTCGCTCTTTAATGGTACGCATAATGAATACAGTTCATATTTATTAATGGATTTAATGAAACAAAAAGGAATTGCTAATTCCGATAATCGTGTTTGGTTTGGTCAGCTTTACGGGATGAGCGATCATATCAGTTTTAATTTATCTCATTTAGGTTATAATGTCGCTAAGTATGTGCCTTTTGGCCCCGTTAAAGATGTGATGCCATATCTTATTAGACGGGCAGAAGAAAACACTTCTGTAGCCGGGCAAACCGGACGTGAGTTGGCCTTGTTATCTAAAGAGAAAAAGAGAAGGAAAGCGGAACATTAATTTCTGCTTTTTCTATATTGATATTTATAAGAACGTCCCACATTTATATTAAAATGTGGGACGTTCTTCTTCTTATAAAATTTCAAACCTTTCTTTATGCTAGTGAATTATACGTAAAGTAAATAGTATTGGTCCGGTATTGATATTTCATAATCAGCTATATTTGTTTTTATTAACCAAATGAGTTGTTTTGAATATTATAATTATTCTGGGTATTATTTTTTTTCCACTAGTTTTTGCTCTATACTACTCTAAGAAGGAGAAAAAGCGAGATGAAAAAAAGATTATAAGAATAAGGCCTCATAGAGGGTACATGCTATTATTAATATTAGTCCAATTTTGTTGGTTTGCTATAGGAATGACTATTTTATTTTTTTCAGTAAAAGGAATAATTAAAATAGTACTTTATGATTACTCTTTGCCAACATTATTTGGGTTAATTATTCTGTCAATTCTGGCTTTCTTTAGTGTTTTTATGATTCCATTTTTTTTAGTGCTTGTAAATCATTTATGGGTCGATTTGAATAAAAATATGTATTACAACGTAGAAGAAAAAATACTAAACATTGATGGAAATGCAATTAATTTATTGTCGGACACTCTAAGAATTACTATTTACAAACCAACACTTTGGATTATTAATCCAATTGTATCCAATAATTTGCGATGGAAAAATTATGATCTGAATAGAAAAATTGAATTTTCAGATCATTTTAAAACTTTTGAAATATCAAAACTGAATTATATTCCTAATGACTTAAATCAAATGATTCTAAAGAATAAAAATTTGAAAATTATCCGAAAAAAATTTAATTGGATGAAGCCTGGACTTTAGAACTCCAATTTCTCACCCTGTTCAGGGAAAATTAAATTTAAACCCAAATCGTTTTGATCTTGTAATTGCTTTTTTATCGCTGTCATATTTTCAACAGGAAGTTTTAAATGCGTAATTATAGTATTAAAACCAGTTAGCGCTTTTTTACCTGTTAAATCCTGTAAGACTTTGAGTTCTTTATAAAACCAATTTGGGGTTAAGTGCCCAAATAAAGCGGTGTCTGCTTGATGATTCGGGAAAGAAACTTCAATAAACATGGCACGTAATTTTTTGCTTTTTATTAGTGGAGCAATCACTTTCCAAAGATTTTTAAGGTCGGCGCTTTTTTCAATGGCATCAGGGCCAGTATCTCCTAAATATAAAATATAATCCTCGTTTTTTCGAATTAAGAAAGCTGTGCTTCTAAACGGATTAACATGACTAAGAGGAAATGGGGTTACCCACATATCGGTATTTGAAATCGGAATTTCTTCTAAAAGATTTAAGGTTTTAAAATGATAGCGTTTAATTTGAAATCCAGGACCTTCATCTCCAAAATTAGCCCAAGTTTCGCCATTAAAATAATGATTTTGCATCATGGCCATGCATTCTTGTGTAGCATATATTGTTTTGGGTGAATCGGCAGGAGAATTAATAATAAGGCCAGACACATGATCTAAATGCGCATGTGAGATTAAATAACCTTTTATATAATCTTGTAAAACTGTAGATGTTGGAACATTGAAAACCTTGTTAGCAACCGACTTTTCAATGCCAGCATGAATTGTACCGGCATCTAAACATACATATTTTGAGGATTGAATAGGGGCGACTAAATATGCAGATAAATTACTCTCATCCACACCTCCTTTTACACCTAAAGGAACAACTTGAAATACTGGTGATTGTTGAGCGAAAAGGGTGTTGCAGCCAATAAAAAAACAACATAGGTAGTAAACAAAAGAT
This sequence comes from Formosa haliotis, assembly GCF_001685485.1. Taxonomy (NCBI): domain Bacteria; kingdom Pseudomonadati; phylum Bacteroidota; class Flavobacteriia; order Flavobacteriales; family Flavobacteriaceae; genus Formosa; species Formosa haliotis. Next base: position 353,889 of record NZ_BDEL01000001.1, read on the forward strand.
TTCATTTAAGAATAAGTTTATAGTTTATCAATCCCTTAAACGGTACATTTAATCAAGTAGCTTAATATCTTCGATAGTAGCCGTTTCATCGCAGTTTTTTACAATTAATGCAATGGTTTTTTTGTTTAAAGTACCATCTAAATAATATGTTTTACATGGTGTAGTGTGTGTTTCACTTTTAGAGAAATTAACATCACCTTTTCTTAAAACATGATTAATTATAATAGTATCCAGCTGTTTTTCCTGAATTATGTGTTTAGCTGTCTCACTGTACTCAATATGTTTTGTGTTGATGTTTTTAATTACGCGAGCATCGAGACCATAACTACAGGAGGTTTTTTTTCCACTTAAAAAAAATGCTAATACTATAAATCCTATCGAAAATCCACCAAGGTAATATCCAAATCGTTGTAAAACTGTCATTTAAAAGATTAAAAGATTAATATCACTGTGTTTTAAGTTAAACCATTCTCCAACGGAGCGGTTTGTTAAAATACCGTGGTAAAAGTACAATCCATTTTTCAATCCTTTCTCAAATCTTAAAGAATTTTCTAATCCGCCTTCTTCGGCAATTTTTAATAGGTATGGAGTAAATATATTACTAATTGATACCGAGGCTGTTCTAGAAAATCGTGCTGGAATATTAGGGACACAATAATGTATAACCCCGTGTTTATTAAAGGTAGGAATTTTATGAGAAGTGACTTCGCTCGTTTCAAAACATCCGCCCATATCGATACTAACATCCATAATTACAGAGCCTTTTTTCATAGATTCTACCATGGTTTCGGTTACTATAATTGGAGATCTCGATTTTCCACGAACGGCACCAATAGCTACGTCGCAACGTTTTAAAGCTTTAGTTAAGTTTTTGGGCTGAAAAGTAGATGTATAAATGGGACGCCCCAAGTTGGTTTGAATCCTTCTTAATTTTGAAATAGAATTATCGAATACCTTAACATTGGCTCCAAGACCAATAGCACTTCGAGCAGCGAATTCTCCAACAGTTCCAGCTCCTAAAATCACAACTTCTACTGGTGGAACACCGCAAATATTACCAAACAATAAACCATTTCCTTGATTTATATTAGATAGCAATTCTGCTGCAATAATCACAGCTCCTGTACCTGCTATTTCACTTAAAGAACGTACAGCTGGGTAATGCCCGTCGTCGTCTCTAATAAATTCGAAAGCTAGGGCTGTGATACGTTTTGCTGCTAATGCTTCAAAATATTTTTTATGTTGCGTTTTTAATTGTAGCGCAGAAATTAAGATGGTTTGCGGGTTAATAAGATTGATTTGGTCTAGAGTAGGAGGTTCTACTTTTAATATCATAGGGCACGAAAAAACCTTTGCGGTATCTTTAGTGATTTCGGCACCTGCTTCGCTGTAATCGCGGTCCGTAAAATTAGATCCTAATCCAGCACCCGACTCCATTAAGACTCTGTGTCCGTTACTTATTAAGGCCGAAACAGCATCTGGCGTTAAACAAACACGTTTTTCTTGATATGCGGTTTCTTTAGGAATACCAATAAATAAATTGCCTTTATTTTTTAGAATCTCTAGTGTTTCTTCTTGTGGAATTAACTGCTGATACGTAAACGGAGAAAATGATTTAGACATATTTTAGACCCTCTTAGAAAGTAGTCAAATTACAAATAATATTTTGATTGCTTAAAAGTAATTTTAAAAATAATCTTTTAGTCTTTCCATAAATCCTTTAGGCGAAATTTTGAATTCATCTTCTAATTCTTGAAGAGATTGATCTACAGTATTTACTTTGTCAAAAATTTTAGCTCGTATTAAATAAATAGATGGAATGATTATCGCCATAATAGGAATTAAGTAAAAAATTTGATTACTATCGACATATTGTAAATCGTCATTTAATATGGTAAATATTTGAAAGCTGAACATAGCTATTGGAACAAGTAATACATGGTACCACCAATGACGGCACGTAAAAAACCAAACGAAAAATAATAATAATGGAATTATTTTACTTGTCAATGTCCACGCTACGACATAAATACTGCCATAAAATTTACTGTCATATGTAAATAAAAAAGTGTTCCAAACCTTAATGTCTGGAACACTTTCGTATAAATAAAAGAAATATGGAGTAGCAGCTATAAAAGTTGCAATAATACTCCCTATTATTAAACTTTTATTATCCGTGCGTTGGAACTTTGATTCTCCATCTTTCGATTTGTGGCGCTTGTTGGTCATCTAAATTAATAAGGTTTGATGCTTGAGCTGTAAATAACATGCCTCCAAAAATCGCCATGGCGATAACGTACTTTTTAGTTTTCATAATTTTAAGGGATTTAATTAATTAATGATTCAAATATATAGAATGCATTTATAAAAAAACGACCCAAATGTTAAAATTATGTTAAAATTAACTATTTTGGTGCAAGTGCATTACGGGAAAACCGTACTTCTTTAAGTTTTAGACTAAAAAGTCAACTTAAATACTGCTCAAGCGCTATATTTTCAATTTTTATTAAATGTTATTTTTCTAGTTTCAGTATCTAAACTTTCAATTTTTAAACGATTACAAGGCTCGTTAGATAATATATTTTTAACCTGATCTGGCCATTCTATAAATATCCATTCTTTAGAATCTAAATAATCTTCAATTCCAAAGTTGTATGCCTCTTCTTCATCCTTCAATCGGTAAAAGTCAAAATGATATACCAAACCTTCATTAATACTATATTCATTTACAATAGAAAAAGTAGGGCTACTAACATCGTCCTTGCAGCCTAGTAATTTAACTAAAGCTTTAATCAAGGTTGTTTTACCAGCTCCCATGTCTCCATAAAATAATATGGTTTTAGATGTTGCTGTTTCAAGTATTTGTTTGGCAACAACTTCTAAATCATTTATATGGTATTCTCGAGTATTTAACATAGTATATATGCAATTATAAGTAATAAAAACTAAAATTACTAATGATTTATTTAGATGATAATTGTATTAATAATTTCGCAAAGTAATTATTTTGGGTTTAAAACTACAAATGGAATTATCATTTCTTCTAATGAAACACCTCCATGCTGATAGGTGTTTCTGAAATAACTCACGTAGTGATTGTAGTTATTAGGATAAGCAAAAAACAAATCATTTTTAGCAAATATAAAAGAACTACTCATAGTTATACTTGGTAAATGTACCGATTTAGGATTTTTTATTTCCAAAACATCTTTAGATTCGTAAGTTAGGCTTCGTCCTGTTTTATAACGAAGATTTAAACTCGTATCGCGATCGCCAACCACCTTAGAAGGGTTTTTTACGTTTATTGTTCCGTGATCTGTAGTTAATATCAATTTAAATCCGAGTTGCTGCGCTTGTTGAATGATTTCGAATAATGGTGAGTTTTTAAACCAGCTTTGCGTTAAGGAACGGTAAGCCTTATCGTTCGAAGCCAATTCTTTTACAACATCCATTTCGGTTTTGGCGTGAGAAAGCATATCTACAAAATTATAAACAACCACAGTAAGATCGTTATCTTTCATCGATCTAAAATTATCTACAAGCTTTTTCCCAGTTTTTAAATTCGTGATTTTGTGATACTCTGTGACCAGATTTTGTAAGCCTAGACGTTTCATTTGGGCCTGTAAAAATTCGGCTTCAAATAAATTCTTTCCACCATCGTCGGTATCGTTTTTCCAATATTCAGGATGAAGTTTCTCCATATCACTTGGCATAAGCCCTGAGAAAATAGCATTTCTTGCGTATTGTGTTGCTGTTGGTAAAATGCTATAAAACGGAATTTCGGCTTCCTTTTTATAATGGTTTAATATAAAAGGTTCGAAGGCTTTCCATTGGTCGTACCTTAAATTATCTATAACAACGAGTAAGGTTGGCTGCTCTTTACTTAGTTGTGGAACAACTTTTTCTTTAAATAAGGTATGCGACATTATTGGAGCATCTGTACCAGCTTCGAACCAATTTTGATATTGTTTACCTATAAATTTGCCAAACAGAGCGTTGGCTTCGGTTTTTTGAGATTCTAAAATTTCGAACATGCCTGCATCTTCAATATTTTCAAGCTGAATTTCCCAATACACTAATTTTTGATAGAGGTTTGCCCAGTCTTCAAAAGTATTAACCATGGCTAAATCCATCGCAATTTTTCTGAATTCTTGCTGGTAGTTCGATGTGGTTTTTTCTGAAATTAATCGTGAATGATCTAAATTCTTTTTTAAACTTAAAAGAATCTGATTTGGGTTTACAGGCTTTATAAGGTAATCGGCAATTTTGTTACCAATAGCTTCTTCCATGATATATTCTTCCTCACTTTTAGTAATCATAACCACAGGTAAGGTATTGTCTAGCTCCTTAATTTCATTTAAAGTTTCTAAACCTGTTAAGCCTGGCATATTTTCATCAAGAAAAACAATGTCGAATTTTTTAGTTTCTAATACCTCAAGTGCTTCAGATCCGCTAGTACATTTTGTAACCGAATAATTTTTTTTCTCTAAAAATAGAATGTGTGGTTTAAGTAAATCAATTTCATCATCAACCCAAAGTATATTTATGTTATTCATATCGTTATATTTGTAATGTTTTTGTGATTTTTTAATATGTTTTTAGAAAATTATCTCAAGCAATTTTAAACTTACTAGATGAATAAACTTAAAATATTAAACGATCCAATTTACGGATTTATTACCATACCAAATTCGTTAATTTTCGATTTAATTGAACATAAATATTTTCAGCGTTTAAGACGAATCACCCAAATGGGAATGTCTTATTTGGTTTATCCAGGCGCCCATCACACACGATTTCATCACGCAATAGGTTGTATGCATTTAATGCAGAAGGCTATTAATGTACTTCGTTTTAAAGGTGTTAGCATTTCAGATGAAGAAGAAACGGCTTTAAATATAGCCATCCTTTTACACGATATTGGTCATGGTCCGTTTTCGCATGCCATGGAGCACAGTATAGTAAACAGTGTGTCTCACGAGCAGATTTCGCTGTTGTTTATGGAGCAATTAAACGATGAATTTAACGGAAGTTTAACGCTGGCCATTTCGATTTTTAAGGGTGAATACCACAGAAAATTTATGTATCAGTTAATTTCGTCACAATTAGATATGGATCGCGCCGATTATTTAAAACGCGATAGTTTTTATACAGGAGTTGCAGAAGGAAATATTAATAGTGAGCGTTTAATAACCATGTTAAGTGTGGTGAACGATGAATTGGTGGTGGAGTATAAAGGTATTTATAGCGTAGAAAAATTTCTTGTAGCCAGACGTTTAATGTATTGGCAAGTGTATTTACATAAAACGAGTGTGGTTGCCGAGCAATTGGTAATTCGTGTTTTAAAACGCGCTAAGGAATTATCGCATGATAAGGTAGAATTAAAAGCTAGTAGGGCATTATCATATTTTTTGACACACGAAATTAATGCTTCAAATTTTACTACAGAAACTTTAGACACCTTTTCTAAGTTAGATGATTACGATATTGTTTCGGCTATGAAAGAGTGGCAATATCACGACGATTTTGTATTGCGTAACCTGTGCGAAATGATTTTAAATCGCGATTTGTTGAAAATCAAGTTAAAAAAGAAAAAAATAGGAAAAGATATTTTAAAGTCGCACCTCACAGATTTAATCTCTAGATGTGATATTAGTCAAGAAGAAGCCGAATATTTTGTATTTACGGGCGAATTAACCAATCAGGCTTATCAGCAAAAAGGTAAACAAATAAAAATAGTTTATAAATCGGGAAAGATAGAGGATATCGTTAAGGCTTCAGATCAATTAAATTTGAAAGCACTTTCAAAACCAGTGACTAAATATTATATATGTTATCCTAAAGCTAAACTTTAGGACATTTTTCCTATTTTTGCGACGATGAAATTTACAGCAGAACAAATAGCAGGGATTTTAGAAGGAGAAGTGGTTGGTAATCCCAACGTAGAAGTTTCTACTTTATCTAAAATCGAAGAGGGTATTGAAGGTGCACTAACGTTTTTAGCAAATCCGAAATATACTTCATATATATATACAACAAAGGCATCTATTACGATTGTAAATAATACATTTAAGCCAGAACACGATATAAATACAACTCTAATAAAAGTGAATGATGCATACAAAGCATTTTCAAAATTATTAGAATTTTATAACTCTGTGAAATTAAGTAAAGAAGGGATAGAACAACCTTCGTTTATTTCAAATTCTGCTAAACATGGTGAACACATATATATAGGAGCATTTACATATATAGGAGAAAATGTAAAGTTAGGGGATAACGTAAAGTTGTTTCCAAACACCTATATAGGCGACAATGTAACGATAGGAAATAATACTACCATTTTTGCGGGATCTAAAGTGTATTCGGATTGTATTATAGGAAACGATTGTGTAATTCATTCCGGTTGCGTTATAGGTGCAGATGGTTTTGGATTTGCTCCAAATGAATTAGGTGAATATGAAAAAGTACCACAAATAGGAAATGTTATCTTAGAAGATTTCGTAGATATTGGTGCTGGTACAACTATAGATAGAGCTACATTAGGCTCTACAATTGTTAGACGTGGTGTGAAATTGGATAATCAAATTCAAATAGCACATAATGTTGAAATTGGAAAAAACACCGTTATTGCTGCACAAACGGGAATAGCAGGTTCTACCAAAATAGGCGAAAATTGTCAAATTGGTGGACAAGTTGGAATTGTTGGACATATTACAATTGGTAATCATGTTAAAATTCAGGCCCAATCTGGTATCAATAGAAATATAAAAGATTACGAAGTGCTTCAAGGCTCGCCCGCATTTAATTTGGGAGATTTTAGTAAATCTTATGTGCACTTTAAAAATTTGCCTAAACTAGTTAAAGAATTAAACGAAATAGAAAAAAATAATGGCGATAGTTAGTACAGAAATTAAACAAAAAACCATTAAAAACGATGTGTCTTTAAATGGCGTTGGACTGCATACAGGTAATAATGTGTCCTTAACTTTTAAGTCTGCACCTGATAATTTCGGTTTCGCTTTTAAACGATTGGATTTAGAAGGTACACCTATAATAGAAGCAGATGCAAACTATGTTACAAATACCGAACGAGGTACTTGTTTAGAAAAAAATGGTGTTATTATTCAAACCTGCGAGCATGTACTAGCTGCTTTAGTAGGTTTAGATTTAGATAATGTTTTAATCGAATTAAGCGCTGCAGAACCACCAATTATGGATGGGTCTTCAAAGTTTTTTGTTGAAGCTTTAGAGAAAGCAGGTATTGTAGAACAAGACGAATGTAGAGAAGAATATGTCGTTACCGACGTTATTTCGTATATGAATGAAGAAACGGGAAGCGAAATTCTATTAATGCCAGCCAAAGAATATCAAGTAACTACCATGGTAGATTTTGGTACTAAAGTATTAGGTACTCAAAATGCAACCTTGAATCAGATTTCCGATTTTAAGACAACCATTGCAGATTCTAGAACATTTAGTTTTTTACACGAAATAGAAACGCTTTTAGAGCATGGCCTAATAAAAGGAGGCGATTTAAATAATGCTATTGTTTATGTAGATAAAGAATTATCTCCAGAAACTATGGAGAAATTAAAAGTCGCATTTAAAAAGGATAAGATTGCTGTGAAGCCAAATGGAATTTTAGACAATCTTACTTTGCATCATCCTAATGAAGCAGCTAGACATAAATTATTAGATGTAATTGGAGATTTAGCTTTAATAGGAACTCGTATTAGAGGTAAAATTATAGCAAATAAACCAGGACATTTTGTAAACACGCAGTTTGCTAAAAAAATGTCTAAAATTATTAAAAACGAAAGACGTACTAACGTTCCTAATGTCGATTTAAATCAGGAGCCTTTAATGGATGTTAATCAAATAATGAATATGTTGCCGCACAGACAACCGTTCTTATTAATTGACAAAATTTTCGAATTATCTGCTACAGGTGTAATTGGTATGAAAAACGTTACCATGAACGAACCTTTCTTTGCAGGTCACTTTCCAGGAGCACCTGTAATGCCAGGTGTGTTAATTGTAGAAGCAATGGCACAAACTGGAGGGATTATGGTATTAAGTACAGTTCCAGATCCTGAAAATTATTTAACTTTTTTCATGAAAATTGATAAAGTTAAGTTTAAGCAAAAAGTGGTTCCTGGCGATACCTTAATTTTTAAATGTGATTTAATAACACCAATCCGAAGAGGGATTTGCCATATGCAAGGGTATGCCTACGCTAATGGAAAATTATGTGCAGAAGCCGAATTAATGGCGCAAATTTCAAAAGTAAAATAATACACATCACATGAATCAACCATTAGCATACGTTCATCCTGGAGCTAAAATTGCAAAAAATGTAGTTATAGACCCATTTACAACTATTCATAATAATGTAGTAATAGGTGAGGGAACCTGGATAGGAAGTAACGTAACCATTATGGAAGGTGCTCGTATTGGAAAAAATTGTAATATTTTTCCAGGTGCCGTAATTTCTGCCGTTCCACAAGACCTTAAATATAACGACGAAGATACCTTAACACTTATTGGCGACAATGTTACTATTAGAGAATGTGTTACCATAAATAGAGGAACCACAGACCGGATGAAAACGGTAATTGGCGATAATTGTTTAATTATGGCCTATTGTCATATTGCACACGATTGTATTGTAGGGAGAAATTGTATTTTTTCTAACAACAGTACTTTAGCAGGACATATAACGGTTGGCGATTATGTTGTTTTAGCAGGAATGACAGCAGTGCATCAATTTTGTTCTATAGGGAACCATGCGTTTGTAACGGGTGGATCTTTAGTACGAAAAGATGTTCCGCCTTTTGTAAAAGCAGCTAGAGAACCATTATCGTATGTAGGAATCAATTCGGTAGGATTACGTAGACGTGGATTTTCAACAGACAAAATAAGAGAAGTGCAGGATATTTATCGTGTATTGTATCAAAAAAATTATAATAATACCCAAGCTGTAGAAATTATTGAAGCAGAATGGGAAGCAACTCCAGAACGCGATGAAATTCTTCAATTTATAAGAGATTCACAACGCGGAATTATGAAAGGATATTTCAAATCAAACTAAAAATATAATGGCAACAACATCAGATATTAGAAACGGATTATGTATAAGATATAATCATGATATTTTTAAAGTAATTGAATTTTTACACGTTAAACCAGGAAAAGGGCCAGCGTTTGTAAGAACAAAATTAAAGAGTGTAACTACTGGTAAAGTTATAGATAATACATTTTCAGCAGGTCATAAATTAGAAGATGTACGTGTAGAAACGCATAAATTTCAATATTTATATCCAGAAGGTGATTTATATCACTTTATGAATGTAGAAGATTACAATCAAATTACTCTAAACGTAAACGCTTTAGATAATCCTGGCTTATTAAAAGAAGGTGAAGTGGTTACGGTTTTAATCAACTCTGAAGATAATGCACCACTTTCTGTAGATATGCCTGCAAGTGTTATTTTAGAAGTAACTGCTACAGAACCAGGAGTGAAAGGAAATACGGCGACAAATGCCACTAAACCTGCAACTGTAGAAACTGGAGCAACTATAAATGTACCTTTATTTATTAATGAAGGAGACAAAATTAAAGTTGAAACAGATAAAGGGACTTACAAAGAAAGAGTTAAAGAATAGGTTCTTGTGAAATTTCCAAACCCTTATACTTTAAAACAAATAGCCAATCTTATTGATTGCAAATTTGTGGGACAAGACGATTTTCCTGTTTTAGGCATGAATGAAATACATGTGGTAGAATCGGGAGATATTGTTTTTGTAGACCATCCAAAATATTACGACAAAGCTTTACAGTCTGCGGCAACTATTGTTTTAATTAATAAAGAAGTTGACTGTCCAGAAGGTAAAGCCTTGTTAATTTCCGACGATCCATTTCGAGATTTTAATAAGCTTACGCAGCATTTTAAGCCATTTCAAAGTGCATCCAAAAGTATTTCAGATTCAGTAACAGTTGGAGATAATACTATAATTCAGCCAAACTGTTTTATTGGACATAATGTAACCATTGGTGCCAATTGCATTATTCATTCTAATGTAAGTATTTACGATGATGCTGTCATTGGAGATAATGTAGTTATACATGCAGGAAGTGTTTTAGGCGCATCGGCTTTTTATTATAAAAATAGACCAGAAGGATTCGATCAGTTAAAATCTGGTGGTCGTGTTGTAATCGAAGATAATGTTCATATAGGTGCCTTATGTACCATAGATAAAGGTGTTACTGCCGATACTATAATTGGAGCAGGTTCTAAATTAGATAACCAAATTCAAGTTGGACACGATACAGTAATAGGTAAAAAATGTTTAATAGCTTCTCAAGTAGGTATTGCTGGTTGTGTAGTTATAGGAGACGAAGTTACCATTTGGGGACAAGCTGGAACAGCTAGTGGAATCACTATAGGAGCAAAAGCAATTATTTTAGGACAGACTGGGGTAACAAAATCTGTAGCCGGTGGAAAGACTTATTTTGGAACACCTATAGACGAATCTAGGAACAAACTTAAAGAGTTTGCAATGCTTAGGCAGCTTCCTAAATTAATCGAGAAATTAAAGGAACTTTAAGAAATTAACAGTAACCTTACTGAGAAAGAAAATAGTAGAATAAAAGTTAAAAAAATCTTTATAAATACTTGTTAAAACTTTACTTTTGTGAAGCTTTAAAAAAATAAACCATACATAAATGAGCGTTTTAGTAAACAAAAATTCAAAAATAATAGTTCAAGGATTTACTGGTAGTGAAGGGACTTTTCACGCCGGACAAATGATTGAATACGGAACAAATGTAGTAGGTGGAGTAACCCCTGGAAAAGGTGGTCAAACACATTTAGACAAACCAGTTTTCAATACAGTAAAAGATGCTGTAGAACAAGTAGGGGCAGATACCACTATCATTTTTGTACCACCAGCTTTTGCTGCTGATGCTATTATGGAAGCTGCAGATGCGGGTATAAAAGTAATTATTACAATTACAGAAGGTATTCCAGTTGCAGATATGATTAAAGCTTCAGATTATATTAAAGGTAAAGATTGCCGTTTAATTGGTCCTAACTGCCCAGGTGTAATTACGCCAGGTGAAGCTAAGGTTGGAATTATGCCAGGATTTGTATTTAAAAAAGGGAATGTAGGTATTGTTTCTAAATCGGGTACATTAACTTACGAAGCTGCAGACCAAGTTGTAAAACAAGGTTTAGGTATTACTACAGCTATTGGTATTGGAGGAGATCCAATTATTGGAACAACTACTAAAGAAGCTGTAGAACTTTTAATTAACGACCCAGAAACTGAAGCTGTTGTAATGATAGGTGAAATTGGAGGTCAGTTAGAAGCAGATGCTGCAAAATGGTATAAAGAAAGTGGTTCTAAAAAACCAGTTATTGGATTTATTGCTGGTGAAACAGCTCCTGCTGGACGTACTATGGGACATGCTGGTGCTATTGTTGGTGGAAGTGATGATACGGCTCAAGCTAAAAAAGCAATCATGAAAGAGTGCGGTATTCACGTTGTAGATTCTCCTGCAGAAATTGGTAAAAAAGTTGCTGAAGTATTAGGGTAATTCTTAATTGCTTTTAAAATATTAGAAAGAGGCTGTACAAAAGGTTTTAAATTCGTCATTCTGAATTTATTTCAGAATTTCATTATATAGATAACAAATATGTGAAAACCTGAATCAAGTTCAGGTTGACGAAAACTCAACTTTTTTGGGACAGCCTCTTTTTTATGCTTAATTTCCTTTATAATTTTATTTTGTGTTTTAAATGGTCGTCTAAAAATGTTATCATGGCTTTGTAAAAGTCGAAACGATTTTCTTCATTTCTAAAACCATGACCTTCATCTTCCTTAAGCATATATTCAACAGTTATTCCGTTTTTTCTAAGTGCTTCTACCATTTGATCGGATTCCGCCTGAGCAACACGTGGGTCGTTTGCACCTTGTGCGATAAATAGAGCAGATTTTATTTTGTCTACATGATACACCGGACTGTTGGCACGCATCATTATGCTATCATTAGTATTAGGGTTATTAGTGAAGCCATCTCTAGATATATTAGTAATAGGCAGCATAAGAGCCCTGTACCCTGGATTGATTCACGGACTTAAACCGGCCAAATGTTTTAGAGTTTCTGTGTCTTGGTCTAATATATAATAAGTCCTCTTGATTTGTCGTTCCCAAACCAAATAGATCATTAATATTTAAAAATTTATGCTATTTTACAATGAACTAAAAACCAATATTATGGTAAATAAAATTATGAAAGAATTTGAGATTGTAGAGTTGGAAGAGAGACTTAAAATGAAAGCTGAATGGAGAACCTCCTTGATTGCTTCAAATCAAAATGAAAGAACTGTTTCTGGAGAAGTTTTGGTTAATTTTTAAGCAATAATTTAATAGAAATGAAAATAATCAAATTCAAATTTTTTTGTTTTTTACTTCTGTTCTTTAATTTAATACACTCCCAAAATAGTATTAAAGGCATAGTGCAGGATTCTATAAGTAAAGAACGGATACCGTACGTTTCAATTAAGATTTCTGGAACGAATACAGGTACAATTACTAATGAAAATGGTGAGTTTTTTATTTCCAATTTACAATCTGAACAAAATCTAGGGTTAAATCATATCTCTTATAAGTTTAAAAATTTAAATTTTAACAATACAAGCGTAGATACTTCCTTTGTGATTAATTTAAGTCCCAGTATTGTAGAACTCCCAGAAGTTTATTTAAATTCGTTGGATATAAATGAAATCATTAATAAATCGTATGTAAATGGATTTAAAAACTCTAATTCTAAATATAAATCAGATTTATTTTATCGACAATTGACCACTACAAATAATTTGCCATCAGAATTTATTGAAGTATTTTATCATGGGGAAATTTCTACTATTAGAGTTGAACAAATGAAATTAATTCAAGGCAGATTTGCTCAGAAAGATAGGGAAGATAAACAATCCACTCCAAGTATAACAAATTTCTATTATTTTTCAACTGTTCCAATATTTCAAGAAGAAATTTATGACGTTATTTTTCCTCTCAACCAGAATTATGAAAATATTATAATTGCACTTTGAAAAAAATTATAAAAAAGGAAAATGAAAGTGGGGATATAGCAGTTATTCAATTCGAATCTAAAAACACTTTGGATAAAGCGATTTTTGAAGGCGAATTATATTTTAATCTAAAAAATTATAACCTTATAAAAATGAAAGGATATATAAAAAGTCTTCTCGGGTTAAATTTTAAGAATAAAGAATTTCGGCTATTAAATGCTATATATCATTATGACATAACATTTCAGAATAGTGTAGGTGATTACTCATTAATTAATAATATTGAAGTTGTACTTAATTTTGATTTAGTCAATAAAGACAATGTAAGTTCCAAAATAATGGTAAAGTCAAATTTAACGTCATACAATCTTAATGACAAATTCACTAGTAATACTACCAAAAAAGTAAAAGATAATTATAATTTAATTTCTCAAATAAATAAGAAGCACTATGATGCTGAATTTTGGGAAAACAATTCAGTAATTAAAAGATCTGCAGAAGATAAATTAGTAATTGATTCATTTAACAAACAAAGTCTTTTTATAATCAATCCAGAATCAAATTAAATATGAGTAGAAAGAAGTAAATGACATATAGATAACATGCTAAAAAATGGGAGATATAGATTCTATAATTTTTAAATGTAATAAAAAATGCCTTTATGGGATTATAAGCTTTTCAGAAACCCGAACTATTTAAATATACGAAATAATTTAGGATGGGTTTAATTGTGAAAGTTGAATATTTTTTGTGATAAAAATCAATCATTTTGTAGCTAAGAGCTCTTAAATTTTTGTAAGTTAAACTGTTAAAATTTATATAATACTAGTTTTATATTTAGTAGTAGCTATTATTTTGTTGAAAGATTTTTAAATCACTAAACTTATCCCTATGAAAAAACTAAAATTGCTCGGCGTGTTTTGCTTAATAGCCACGTTACATTCAAGTTGTAAAGAAGAACAAGCAGAAGTTGCTGAAGTTAAAACAGAAGAGAAGTCAGATGCTAACGGCTTTAGTTATCAAACGGTAACTAACGATCCAACAGGTTTGCGATTATACACTTTAGACAACGGATTGCAAGTGTATTTAAGTAAAAATACCGACGAACCTAAAATTCAAACTTATATTGCTGTTCGTGCGGGTTCTAATTACGATCCTAGTAATTCTACAGGATTGGCTCATTATTTAGAACATATGTTATTTAAAGGAACCGATAAAATAGGAACTTTAGATTGGGAAAAAGAACAAGCCTATATTAAAGAAATTTCAGATTTATATGAAGCACATCGTGCAGAAACAGATGCAGATAAAAAAGATGAAATTTACAAGAAAATAGATGAAGTGTCGCTGGAAGCTTCAAATTATGCTGTTGCCAACGAATATGATAAGTTGGTTAGCGGAATGGGAGCCACGGGCACAAATGCACATACTTGGTTTGAAGAAACCGTGTATAAAAACAAAATTCCAACCAACGAGTTAAATAAATGGTTAAACTTAGAGAGTGAGCGGTTTAGTAAATTAGTGCTTCGATTATTTCATACCGAATTGGAAGCCGTTTTCGAAGAATTCAATAGAAGCCAAGATAACGATGGTAGAAAAGTATATACGGCTATGTTGGATGGCTTATTTCCTAATCATCCATACGGTCAGCAACAAACTATTGGAACTGCAGATCATTTAAAAAATCCGTCATTAGTAGATATTAATAACTATTTCGATAAATATTACGTGCCTAATAATATGGCTATGGTGTTGGTGGGAGATATCGATTTTGATAAAACAATTAAGGAAGTTAATGACACCTTTGGAAAATTAAAAAATAAAGAAGTTACACATCCTACATTGCCAAAAGAAACCGCAATAACTTCGCCAATTGTAAAGGAGGTATTTGGTCCAACATCAGAAAGTGTGAGCATAGCATTTAGAAGTGAAGGCATTAATTCTGAAGAAGAAAAATATGTAACGCTTGCAGATATGATTTTTTCTAACGGAAAAGCGGGGTTAATAGATTTAAATCTTAATCAGAAACAAGAAGTGCAAGGTGCAGGAAGTTCTGTAATGTTTTTAAACGATTATGGATTACAGCAATTTTCTGGAAAACCTAGAGAAGGGCAGAGCCTGGACCAAGTGAAAGATTTATTATTTGGTGAAATTGAAAAATTAAAAAGTGGAGCTTTTGACGAGTGGATGATCGATGCTGTAATTAACGATTTAAAGTTAAAGCAAATTAAGCAGTACGAAAGCAGTACAGGTTTAGCCTCAGCGTATTATAATGCTTTTATTCATCATGAAAATTGGGCCGATAAAGTGAAGTTTATAGACGATTTAAAAAAGATTTCTAAACAAGAATTAGTCGATTTTGCAAATCGTTTTTATAAAGATAATTACGTTGTGGTTTATAAGCGAAAAGGTACAGATAGTACTATTGTTAAAGTACAAAACCCAGGCATAACACCTGTAAATTTAAACCGCGATAAAAGTTCGCAATATTTTAAAGATTTCAGTGCAGTAGAAGCAGAAGCCTTACAACCAAAATATGTAGATTATAAAGCAGCGATAAAAGAGCGCACTTTAGATAATGGCATTAAAGTATCTTATATAGAAAATGAAACCAACGATCTTTTTAATTTAAATTTCATTTTCGACATGGGAAGCGATAACGATAAAAAATTAAGTTTAGCTGTTGGGTACTTAGAGTATTTGGGTACAGAGACATTATCTGCCGAAGACGTTAAAAAGGAATTCTATAAATTAGGTATAAATTATAATGTAAGTGCTGGAAGCGATGTGTCTTACGTAGGTTTAAGTGGTTTAAAAGAAAACCTACCTAAGGGTTTAGAATTACTTGAAGACTTATGGAGCCATGCACAATCTAATCCAGAGGCTTATGCTAAATATGTCGATCAAATTTTAAAATCTAGACAAGATGGTAAAACTCAAAAAGGGAATATTTTATGGAGAGGTTTAGTTAGTTACGGACAGTATGGCGAGAATTCTCGTATGCGAAATATCATTAAAGCATCAGAATTAAAAGCTCAAGACCCTCAGGAGTTGGTAGATATTATTAAAGATTTAAAAGATTATAAGCAGCGTATTTTTTACTACGGAAAAGATGTAGATCAAGCCGTTGCTGCTCTAAATAAAGATCACAAATTAATAGATCAATTAAAAGATTACCCAGAAGAAACAACCTATATTGAAAAGGAAACAGGGGGCATGTGTATTTTGTAGACTACGATATGGTGCAATCTGAAATGGTGTTTTTAGCAAAAGGAAAACCATTCGATCCGGAAAACCTTGCGGCAGCAAGTTTATTTAACGCTTATTTTGGTAGTGGCTTATCTTCTATTGTATTTCAGGAAATTAGGGAATCTAAATCTTTGGCGTATTCGGCCTATTCTAAATACGACACTCCAGCAAGAAAAGACGAGTCTAATTACATTACTGCTTATATTGGTACCCAAGCAAATAAAATGGAGCAAGCTGTAAATGCCATGATGAGTTTAATGAGCGATATGCCAGAAGCAGAAAGACAATTTGAAGCGGCTAAAGATGCAGCTTTAAAGAAAATAGCTGCACAACGCATTACTAAATCTAATATCTTTTGGAGCTACGAACGTTTAAAGAAATTAGGTATCGATAACGATAATCGTGAAGCGATGTATAATACCATCAAAAATATGACGATGAGTGATTTACGTGATTTCTTTAACGAAAATATTAAAGGCGAAAACTATAATATTATGGTTGTGGGAAATAAAAAAGATATCGATTTTAAAGCTTTAAGCAAACTAGGAGAAATTCAAGAAATGGATATCGATTATTTATTTAATTATGATACAACAGACCAAGTTAAGATGTAATTCGCTTAATTTCTATAGTATATCACTAAAACCTCACAAATATGTGAGGTTTTTTTATATCGTCAGATTTGGAATTACTATCTTTGATGTTCAAAATTTTATTTAATTACACATGAAATTATTACAAGGAAAAACAGCAATTATTACAGGTGCAAGCCGTGGAATTGGTAAAGGAATTGCTCAAGTTTTTGCACAACATGGTGCAAATGTAGCATTTACTTATAGTTCGTCTGTAGAAGCTGCAAACGCTCTAGAAGCAGAATTACAAGGCTTAGGAATAAAAGCTAAAGGATACCAAAGTAATGCTGCCAATTTTAGTGAAGCTCAAACTCTAGCAGACGATGTAGTAAAAGAATTTGGTAGTATCGATATATTAGTAAATAACGCAGGAATAACTAAAGATAATTTATTAATGCGTATTAGTGAAGAAGATTTTGATTCGGTTATAGAAGTGAATTTAAAATCGGTTTTTAATATGACCAAAGCTGTACAACGAACCATGCTTAAACAACGTAAAGGCTCTATTATTAATATGAGTTCTGTAGTTGGGGTTAAGGGTAATGCTGGTCAAACAAATTATGCTGCTTCTAAAGCAGGTATTATCGGATTTTCAAAATCTGTTGCTTTAGAATTAGGTTCTAGAAACATTAGAAGCAACGTTGTTGCTCCAGGTTTTATAGAGACTGAAATGACTGCAAAATTAGACGAAAACACAGTAAAAGGATGGCGCGATGGTATTCCGTTAAAACGTGGAGGTACACCAAGTGATGTTGCCAATGTTTGTGTGTTTTTAGCAAGCGATATGAGTGCGTATGTTACAGGACAAACGCTAAATGTAGATGGCGGAATGTTAACATAATATATGCATACACAAACCGTATTATATATTATTCTAGCTGGAATTATAGCGCTTTTATTAGCTTTATTTCAGTATAAATATAAAGTGAAAAGCATGTCTAAATTGTACATGCTTTTCGCTTTTTTAAGGTTTGTAATACTTTTTTCTGTACTACTTCTATTAATTAACCCGAAGTTTGAACAATTACATTTAACTACAGAAAAGCCTAAACTTTTAGTGGCTATAGATAATTCCAATTCTATAGTGCAATTAGAGCAAAATGAAAAAGCTTTAAGCGCTATTAAAGCTTTTAAATCTAATACCGAACTAAACAATAAATTCGACATTGAATTTTATAATTTTGGTGCGGCTTTAAATAGCTCAGATACAATTACCTTTTCAGAAAAACAAACCGATATTTCTGCAGCTCTAGACGGGTTACAGGATATTTATAAAGACGCCATCGCACCAACCGTTTTAATTACAGATGGAAATCAGACTTTTGGTAATGATTATGAGTTTACACCTTATAAGCAGCCAGTATATCCTATTATTTTAGGAGACACCACGAGTTATTCCGACTTAAGTATTAGGCAACTTAATGTAAATAAGTATGCCTATTTAAAAAATAAATTTCCAGTAGAAACCATAGTTGTTTATAACGGAAAGAAAACCGTAAATACCACATTTACGATAACTTCAGGGAAACAAATGGTATATACCAAAAATATAACCTTTAATGCCGCTCATAATTCCGAAGTTATTCAGATTAATTTATCTGCAAACCATGTGGGTTTATCTACCTATAAAGCACATTTAACACCTCTAAATTCAGAAAAAAATACGGTTAATAACACGAAAAATTTTGCTGTTGAAGTGATCGATGAAAAGATGAAAATAGCGATTGTTTCAAGTTTTTATCATCCAGATTTAGGCGCTTTTAAAAAGAGTATCGAAAGTAATGAGCAACGCGAGGTATCTATTTTAAAACCTAATGAAATAAAATCAAAACTAAATGATTTTCATTTGATTATCTTATATCAACCAAATAATCAGTTTAAGTTTTTATTTGATGTAATACATTCCGAAAACCGCAATACTTTTATTGTTTCTGGTCCTAAAACAGATTGGTTTTTTCTAAACGAACAATCTAAAGTTTATGAACACGATATTACGACGCAAACCGAAATGTATCAAGGTGAGTTTAATTCTAATTTTTCAACATTTATAGTCGATGATTTAAATTTTGAATCCTTTCCACCATTACAATCTACTTTTGGAGAAATCACTTTTTTTGGCCCTTATGAAACCTTGCTGTATAAAAAGCTTGGAAGCCTAACTACAAAGCAACCACTATTGGCTACTTTCGAAACAAACGGAAGGCGAGAAGCGCTGCTTTTGGGAGAAAATATATGGCAATGGCGTGCTCAAAGTTTTTTAAATGAAAAGTCTTTTAACACCTTCGATAATTTTATTGGGAAGCTCGTGCAATATCTAGCCTCTACAAAACGAAAAACCCGATTGGTAGTCGATTTCGAATCCTTTTACGAAGGTGTAAATTCGGTGCTTATTAAGGCCCAATTTTTTAATAAAAACTACGAATTTGACGCTCGAGAAACACTGCAAATCAGTTTAAAAAATAAGGAAACTGGAGTAGTTACAGAAGTGCCTTTAGTTTTAAAAAACAACAATTATCAAGTCGATTTAAGTCATTTACCAGCCTCAAGTTACGATTTTACAGTACAGGCACTCGGAGAAAATATTTCGAAATCAGGAAGCTTTACTATTTTGGAATATAATGTGGAGCAACAATTTTTAAATGCCAATATAGATAAGATAAATACATTGGCTGCAAAAACAAATGGAACGTCTTATTTGATAGATGATTATGAGCCAATTTTTGAAGCATTAATTTCGGACAAATCATTTGCTACCATTCAAAAAAGCACCAAGACTACCAAAGGGTTAATAGATTGGAAATATGTGCTTGGATTGATAGTTTTCTGCCTATCTTTGGAATGGTTATTGAGAAAGTATAACGGATTAACTTAATAAATAAATAATGGATAAATTACCTAAAATTGCATTGCCTTTTATAATCGCTATTATAGCTTTAATAATTATTGTTTCTAAATCTGCTATAACCATCAATTCGGGTGAAGCCGGTGTGCTTTATAAGACTTTTGGTGGCGGGGTTGTTACAGACGAACCACCACTTGGTGAAGGGTTTCATATTGTAGCTCCTTGGAATAAAGTGTTTGTTTACGAAGTGAGACAACAAGAGCTTTACGAAAAAATGAATGTGTTATCTTCTAACGGATTGGATATTAAATTAGAGGCTTCTGCATGGTTTCAACCACAGTTTGAAAACTTAGGAAAATTACATCAAGAAAAAAGTGAAATGTACAAGGAACGTATTTTACTTCCTGCCATTCGTTCTGCTGCCAGAAGTGTTGTAGGACGTTATACACCTGAGCAATTGTACTCAAGTAAGCGTGATGCGATTCAGCAAGAAATTTTTGAAGAAACTAAAAGTATTGTAGATGACCAATACATTCAATTAAACGAAATTTTAGTGCGCGACGTTACTTTACCTGCAACAATTAAAGATGCTATTGAGCGTAAATTAAAGCAAGAGCAAGAATCTTTAGAATACGAATTTAGATTAGTTACAGCAACTAAAGAAGCCCAAAAACAAATTATTGAAGCACAAGGTAAAGCCGATGCGAATAGAATTTTAAGTGAGTCTTTAAATGATAAAATTTTACAAGATAAAGGGATAGAAGCAACAGTAAAATTATCGGAATCTCCAAACTCTAAAGTGATTGTAATTGGTTCTGGAGATAGCGGATTACCTATTATACTTGGGAATCAATAAATTTTTAACAAATATTAAAATAAAAGCTTGCATAAGTCTTTTTATTTTTTGAATATTTGCTGAGAACAAAAAAACAAAACATGACATTTATTCAAATTCATCATCATCATTTTCATACTTGCACTCAGGCGAGTTAAGGATGTATTGAATAAATTCAAAATATATTTTTAAACCCCGTTTGAGTAGATCAAATGGGGTTTTATTTTATCTACCCATGATTTACTCAAACCATATTAATCAATAAAATGAGTAAACTAAAAATTGCAGTTCAAAAATCAGGTCGACTTTACGACGAATCTATGGAAATCCTTAAAGACATAGGAATTTCTATAGACAATGGAAGAGATCAATTAAAAGCTTCTGCTAAGAATTTTCCAATCGAAGTGTTTTATTTACGCAACGGCGATATCCCTCAATATTTAAAAGATGGCGTTGTAGATGCCGCGATTATTGGAGAAAATGTTTTAATAGAAAAAGGAGGCGATATTCAAATTGTTCAAAAGTTAGGGTTTTCGTCTTGTAAAGTTTCTATTGCAGTGCCAAAAGCTGTAAAATATAATAGTATACAAGATTTAGAAGGTAAGCGTATAGCCACCTCGTATCCAAATACCGTGCAATTATTTTTAGATAAAAACAATGTTAATGCACAACTTCACATTATTAACGGCTCGGTAGAAATTGCTCCAAATATAGGTTTAGCAGATGCCATTGTAGATATTGTTTCTAGCGGAAGTACCTTATTTAAAAATGGTTTAAAAGAAGCGGAAGTATTGTTGAAATCTGAAGCTGTGTTGGCGTCTTCACCATTAATTTCAGAAGAAAATTTAGAACTTTTAAATAAAATAAAATTTAGAATTGATTCCGTTTTAAAAGGCAGACAATCTAAATATGTGCTCTTAAATGCGCCAAACGAAAAATTAAAAGAAATTATTGCCATTTTACCCGGTATGAAAAGTCCAACAGTATTACCTTTAGCACAAGAAGGTTGGAGCTCGGTTCATACCGTAATTAATAAAAATAAATTTTGGGAAATTATAGATGCTTTAAAAGCTCAAGGTGCCGAAGGTATATTAGTTTGCCCAATCGATAATATGGTTTTATAATTAAAGACAGTACGATGAAAATTATTGAAAATCCAGATAGATCAGATTGGTCAGAATTATTAAAGCGTCCTACGAAAACCGTGAATGATATTGAGAAAACGGTTACTCAAATTTTTGATGACGTAAAACGCAATGGGGATGAAGCAGTGGCTAAATACACATCGCTTTTTGATGGTGTATCCTTAGAAGAGAATGTGGTTACCGAAGAGGAAATTGCATATGCAAAATCGCAAGTTTCAGACGACTTAAAAGTAGCTATTCAAACAGCATATAAAAATATAGAGCGTTTTCACGGTGCCCAAAAAACCGATAAAGTTGAAGTAGAAACCATGGCTGGCGTTTCGTGCTGGCAAGAAAAACGCGCCATAGATAAAATAGGTTTATACATTCCAGGAGGAACAGCGCCTTTATTTTCAACCGTTTTAATGTTAGCGGTTCCGGCTAAAATTGCAGGATGTAAAGAGATTGTCTTATGTTCTCCACCAAGTACAACAGGAAAAATAGCTAACGAAATTTTATTCGCTGCCGATTTATGCGGTGTTTCTAAAATTATAAAAGTAGGCGGAATTCAAGCCATTGCCGGTTTAACTTTTGGTACAGAAAGTATTCCGCAAGTGTATAAAATTTTCGGACCAGGAAATCAATTTGTCACTGTTGCAAAGCAATTGGCTACAAAATATGGCGTGGCTATCGATATGCCCGCCGGACCAAGTGAATTGTTGGTGATGGCAGACGACTCTGCTAACGCTGAATTTGTAGCTTCCGATTTGTTGAGTCAAGCCGAACACGGTGCAGATAGTCAGGTGATTTTAGTGTCTACGTCAAAAGTATTGATTGATGCTGTTTTAAAAGCCATCGATGCTCAAATAGAAGCCTTACCTAGACAAACCATCGCTAAAAAAGCGATTGCTAATTCTAAATTAATTTATGTAGAAAGCGATGACATTGCGCTAGATTTAATTAATGAATATGCCCCAGAACACTTTATTATTTGTTCTAAAAATGAAGATTTATTTGTAAACGGTATTAGAAACGCCGGTTCGGTATTTATTGGAAATTATACTCCAGAAAGTGCTGGCGATTATGCTTCTGGTACTAACCACACGTTACCAACTAACGGATTTTGTAAAGCGTATTCTGGCGTAAATTTAGATAGTTTTTTAAAGAGTATTACGTTTCAGAAAATATCAGAAAAAGGCTTGTTAGGTATTGGTAATGTAATTGAGCAAATGGCGGCTGCCGAAGGTTTAGAAGCACACAAAAATGCTGTAACGCTTCGTTTAAACGATTTAAATAAGAACTAATGGCGAACGTTCAAGACTTATTAAGACCTTCAATAAAAGCATTAAAAGCATATTCGTCTGCACGCGACGAATTTCAAGAAGATACCAGCGATATGGTGTTTTTAGATGCTAATGAAAATCCGTTTAACAATGGAATAAATCGCTATCCAGACCCACAACAAAATGAGGTTAAGGATGTATTGTCCAGTTTAAAAGGCGTTCGTAAAAATCATATTTTATTAGGTAACGGAAGCGATGAAGTGCTCGATTTAATCGTACGTGCATTTTGCGAACCTAATCAGGATAACATCATTATTTTACCACCAACTTACGGCATGTACGAAGTATTGGCGAATTTAAATGCTGTGGCCATTAAGAAGGTTTTACTTACAGAAACTTTTCAGCCTCAAGTGGATCAGATTTTAGATGTTGCAGATGCCAATAGTAAAATTTTGTTTTTATGTTCTCCAAACAATCCGTCGGGAAATAGTTTTAACGATAATGAAGTGGAGACTTTATTAAAGAAATTTGAAGGCATTGTAGTAATCGATGAAGCTTATATCGATTTTTCAAATCAAGACAGTTGGTTAGGTCGTTTAGAAGAATTTCCAAATTTAATCATTACACAAACTTTATCTAAAGCGTATGGTATGGCCGGAATTCGATTGGGAATTTGTTATGCTTCAGAAGCGATTATTTCGGTTTTAAATACTATAAAGCCACCCTATAACATCAACGTATTAACTCAGAATAAAGCTGTAGAATTATTAAAGCAAACCGAATTGGTAAGCGATGAAATCGATTCTATTTTAATAGAACGCAGCAAATTAATGTCGGAGTTAAAATCTATTTCATATATAAATAAAATATATCCGTCAGACACCAATTTCGTTCTCGTTAAGCTAGACGATGCGACCAAGCGCTATAATCAATTAATAAAAGAAGGTGTTGTGGTAAGAAACCGTACCACCCAACCGTTATGCGAAAACTGTTTACGTTTAACCGTAGGAACCCCTTCCGAAAATATAACACTAATAACCGCACTTACCAAGTTACAATGAAACAAAAAGTATTATTTATAGATCGTGATGGAACGATAATTAAAGAGCCAGCAGACGAGCAAATTGATGGTTTCGACAAATTAGAATTTTATCCGAAAGTTTTTCAATATTTAAGTAAAATTGCCAAAGAACTCGATTACGAAATCGTAATGATTACCAACCAAGATGGTTTAGGAACCGAAGCTTTTCCTGAAGATACTTTTTGGCCAGTTCATAATTTTATTCTTGAAGCTTTTAAAAATGAAGGTGTAGAATTTAAAGAACAATTTATAGATAGAACCTTCGCGAAAGACAATGCGCCAACGCGTAAACCAAATACGGGCTTGCTAACAAAATATTTTTCTGAAGACTATGATTTAGCGAATTCTTATGTAATTGGTGACCGATTAACAGATATAGAGCTTGCTAAAAACTTAGGTGCTAAAGGTATTTTTATTAATGATAATACTAATCTTGGTACCGATGAAATTACTGTAAAACGTGATGCTTTAAATAGCTTTATTGCATTAGAATCTAATGATTGGGAAGAAATCTATAAACATTTAAAAGTTGAAGATCGTACGGGAAGCATCGAGCGTAATACCAATGAAACTAAAATTAAAATCGATTTAAATTTAGATGGAACGGGTAAAAGTAATATTGAAACGGGAATTGCATTTTTCGACCATATGTTAGATCAAATTGCGCGTCACGGACAGTTAGATTTAAATATAAAAGTGGATGGCGATTTAGACGTCGATGAACACCACACTATTGAAGATACAGCCATTGCTCTGGGTGAATTATTTAATACCGTTTTAGGAAACAAATTAGGAATAGAGCGCTACGGGTTTTACTTACCTATGGACGATTGTTTAGCTTCGGCAGGCATTGATTTTGGCGGTAGAAACTGGTTAGTTTGGGAAGCTGATTTTAAACGTGAAATGGTTGGAAAAATGCCAACAGAAATGTTTTATCACTTTTTTAAATCGTTTACAGACGGGGCCAAATGTAATTTAAACATCAAAGCAGAAGGGACCAACGAACATCATAAAATTGAAGCTATTTTTAAAGCTTTTGCTAAAGCGATTAAAATGGCCGTAAAACGCGATGTAGAAAAAATGATTTTACCTTCAACAAAAGGTATGTTGTAAACGCCCATCTTAATCTTCCTAAAAAGAAGAGTCTCTCTTGTATTTGTAGAGAGTGAAAAGCAAAAAGAATATGAGTTTAAATAAAGAAAAGTTAAAGGATACACCTACGAGTTCGTCTTCTAAGACCGCGAATGGCATTAAGGTCGTAATCATAGATTATGGCGCCGGAAATATAAAAAGCATACAATTTGCCTTTAAACGTTTAGGATACGATGCGATTTTGTCTAACGATCCAGAAGTTATTAAACAAGCCGATCGCGTAATTTTTCCAGGAGTAGGCGAAGCAAGTTCAGCTTTAAAAATGCTAAAGAATACGAAATTAGACAAATTAATTCCTACCTTAACACAACCTGTTTTAGGCATTTGTTTAGGTATGCAATTGTTGTGTAAAACCACAGAGGAAGGGAATACCGAAGGTTTGGGTATTTTTCAAGTGGACGTAAAACGTTTCCCGAATACGGTTAAAGTGCCACAAATGGGATGGAATACCATAACAGATTTAAAATCAGATTTATTTGAAGGCATTCCCGAAGCATCGTTTATGTACTTAGTACATAGTTATTATGCCGAAAATTGTAAAGAAGCTATTGCTTTAACAAATTATAATGGCAATTATGCATCAGCATTACAGCACAATAATTTTTATGGGGTTCAATTTCATCCTGAAAAAAGTAGTGTGGCGGGCGCAAAACTACTTGAGAATTTTTTAAATCTAAAATCATAAATTGATCAATACCTAACCAATGAGAATTATACCAGCCATAGATATTATAGATGGAAAATGCGTCCGATTAACCAAGGGCGATTACGATACCAAGAAAATTTACAACGAAAATCCCTTAGAAGTCGCTAAAAGTTTTGAAGATGCAGGTGTAGAATATTTACATTTAGTCGATTTAGATGGCGCAAAAGCAGGAACTATTATAAATTATAAGGTTTTAGAGCAGTTAACCTCTAAAACCAACTTAAAAATAGATTTTGGTGGCGGATTAAAAACTAACGAAGATTTGTATGTGGCCTTTAATTCGGGAGCCAAACAAATAACTGGTGGGAGTATCGCTGTTAAAAATAGAGTCATGTTCGAGAGCTGGATTCAAAAATACGGGAGTCAGAAAATTATTTTAGGAGCAGATGCTAAAAACGAAAAAGTAGCTATTAGTGGCTGGTTGGAAGAAAGTAGTTTAGAAGTGGCTCCGTTTATCAAAGGGTATATGAGCAAAGGGATACAGTATGTTATTTGCACAGATATTTCTAAAGACGGGATGCTTGAAGGCCCTTCATTAGATTTATACAAAAAGATAATCACAGAAAATCCTAATATAAAATTAATTGCTTCTGGTGGAATTTCTTGTATGGACGAGCTTCCTAAACTAAAAGCATTGGGTTGTGAAGGGGTGATTATAGGAAAAGCGATTTACGAAAATAAAATCAGTTTAAAAGATTTAGAAAGACTGGTTGTAAACTCTCAATAAGGTAATATGCTTACAAAACGAATAATTCCATGTTTGGATATTAAAAACGGAAGAACCGTAAAAGGGGTAAATTTTGTCGATTTAATCGATGCGGGAGATCCTGTAGAATTGGCCAAGCAATATGCATTAAAAGGAGCAGACGAGTTGGTGTTTTTAGATATTTCGGCCACGTTAGAAGGAAGAGGAACCACGCTAGACATGGTTTTACATGTTGCAGAGCAAGTTAATATACCATTTACTGTTGGTGGAGGTATCTCTTCAATAGAACATGTTGATGCTTTATTACAATGCGGGGCAGATAAAATTTCTGTAAATTCATCTGCAGTAAAACGACCAGAATTAGTTAAAGAATTGGCCGATAAATTTGGGAGTCAGTGTGTTGTTGTGGCGATTGATGCCAAGCAAGTAGACGGCCAGTGGAAAGTGCATTTAGCAGGAGGTAGTATTCCTACAGATATCGATTTATTTGAATGGGCGAAGCAAGTTGAAGAATTGGGTGCAGGTGAAATTTTATTCACTTCTATGAACCACGATGGTACTAAAAATGGATTCGCAAATGAGGCTTTAGCGAAATTGTCAGATCTGTTAAATATTCCAATTATCGCTTCAGGAGGCGCCGGAACCATGCAACATTTTGTAGATACTTTTAAAGTAGGAAAAGCTGATGCTGCACTTGCGGCTAGCGTATTTCACTTTGGAGAAATTCCTATTTCAGAATTAAAAGAAGAATTAAAGAATAATAATATAGCAGTAAGATTGTAAAATTTTACGTTTCAAAATACGAGTAATGACCATAGATTTTAATAAAAATAACGACGGATTAGTACCAGCAATTATCCAAGATGCAACAACAAAAAATGTGTTGATGCTAGGGTATATGAATGCCGAAGCCTTAGAAAAAACCAAAGCAACCAAATTAGTAACCTTTTTTAGTAGAACAAAAAATAGACTTTGGACCAAAGGTGAAGAAAGTGGGAATGTGTTGCACTTAGTCGATATAAAAGTAGATTGCGATAACGACACCTTATTGGTTTCTGTAAATCCTAACGGGCCAACATGCCATAAAGGAACAGATACGTGTTGGGGAGAAGCTAATGAGGCTTCTTATGGTTTTATTTCGAAATTAGAAGGTGTTATAGAAGACAGACGTTTAAACTACGGGCCAAAGGAATCTTATGTGTCTTCATTA
The DNA here is from genome assembly GCF_001685485.1 of Formosa haliotis. NCBI lineage: Bacteria > Pseudomonadati > Bacteroidota > Flavobacteriia > Flavobacteriales > Flavobacteriaceae > Formosa > Formosa haliotis. The sequence goes on from NZ_BDEL01000001.1 coordinate 381,805, forward strand.
TTTGCAAAGGGCATTAACAAAGTGGCTCAAAAAGTAGGTGAGGAGGCCGTAGAAGTTGTGATTGAAGCTAAAGACAACGACGACAACTTGTTTTTAAATGAAAGTGCCGATTTGCTGTTTCATTATTTAATGTTACTACAAGCGAAAGGCTTTACTATTAAGGATGTTGTGGATATTTTAAAAGGAAGAGAAAAATAAAGTACTCTCAAATTAAAGCATAAAAAAAGCGGTTTCAAATTTAGTTTTGAAACCGCTTTTTTATATTAAAGAAAAAAGGATTATTTCTTCTTTTCTAATGCCTTCATTATCTTTTCAGAATACTCTTTAGCATTTTTGCTCATGCTTTGAGGGTCTTCTATTTTTGTTGTTACCACAGCAATAAGTTGTTTCCCATCTGGCTCGTCTAAATTGTAAGTTACTGTTTCTAAAACATAATCTTTTACAATTCTTGTAGACGATGTCATAGGTGTATAAACACCTGTACCTACATAACCAATTGGGTGACTGTAGTATCCTCCGAAACCACCGTAGTAACCAGGATAAAGTCCGCCCCAGCCATAACCACCGTAAGTACCACCAGCATAATAACCACCATCTGTAGTGGTTTGTGTAGATTCTTGGTAATCTTTAATAACACTTAAAACAACAGCATTATAACCTTCTCTTTTTATAGTAGCAGCAAGATTTTTAGTTTCCTCTTCACTTAACTTACGATCTGGATCTATATGTGGTAATTCTTTAAAACTTTCGGTAGCTTTTAAGCCTTTTGCACGTAGTTGAGCAGAAATTTCTTGTTCGAAAGCAATTCTTGCTTGATTGTTTGCAGTTCTGGCAATTACAAGAATATTTTTATTTTTAATAGTACTTACATTGTCTCCAGTCCAAGAGTCTACAACTTTTACACCTGAACAGCTACTTACTATAAAAGCCATTACAAGAATTAAAATTGAAAAATTTGATGTTTTCATAAGATATGGTATTAATGAATTAATTTTAATATTAGATTCAAATGTATATGGTTAAAAGTTGATTTAAAAGAAAAAACTTAATTTAGTTCTGTTTTTATTCAATAAACCTAGATTTCAGTGCTTTTGTCGGTATCATACAAGCCGTCTTTTTTCCGTACCATTTATATCTGTTTTTAGCAATATAATCGTAAACAACATCTCTTAAAGGCTTAGGTACGATTAAAAATACAGCCATTAAATTAATAGGAAAATTTAATTTCGATGCTATTCTTAATGCCGCAGATGATTTTGTATACAGCTTGTTGTTAGGTGTTAATAGTAAAATAGAATCGGTGTCGCTTGGGTTTATTTTAAATTTTTCAATAATAGATTTCCCCGTTTCTCCTTGCAACGTGGTAAAGGAAAAATGATTGTTTTTATCGTGTTTTATAACAAATTGCACAGATGAATCGCATAAATTACATATGCCATCAAATAAGACGAGATTTGTGTTTACACCGATGTTTTTCATTTAAAATGTATAACCTATAGCAATTCCGTATCGAAATGACAAGGCTGAAAATTTAGAACTATTATCTATTTTCGAAAATCTAAAATCAGAATTTATCAAATCTAAGATGCTGTAATCTTCAAGCAGATTGTTTAAATCGTCGTAAAATTCATCAGGTAAGTCTTGGGAGTTTTTAAATCTAAAATTATAATGTCCAGTTCCCGGACCAGCAATTAAAAAATCGATATTAAAATGTTTAGAAAGTGGTAATTTATATCCCACCATAAATCCAATTGAAGTAATATCAACACCCATTTCGAAAGCTAAATCGTAATGTGTATTATCTGAACTTGTATAGTGACCATTTAAATCGCTATTATAATTTGAATATTTTAAATAGGCTCCAAAGTAAAATCCACTTAAAGTTCTATCGGTTGTTTTTCTTAAATAATATCGAACTTCAGGAATAATTTGATACCCTGTATAGAAAATTTCACCGGTTTGAATGTTTCTTCCGTCAAGTTCAGAGATTCTAAAAAGCCCTTCTTTACCTTTATATCCGAAACCTAAAGAGGCGGTAAAGTTATTCCAGATATATCGTTCATAGGTGATTTGATACAAGCCATTAATTAGCTGTAAAGTTTCTAAAGAAAGCTCATTCTTAAAATTCGTTTGGTCTGTACCAAAATTAGAATTTGAATTTTGGCTATATCCAAATTGAGAGTAAAGACAGATTATTATAATGATATAAAAGTGTTTCATAGTTAAAAGATTTAGAACATTAATTTACAAAAAATCAAGGGTTATAAATTAAAATTAGGCCTGTGTTTCTAATTTAGAGGTGTTAAAGTTTTATTTTACCCGTTCTACTAGCTCTAATTGATCTAGGTTAACATTGGTTGTAAAAATACCATAATTAACATTAGCCTTGTTTTTTTCAATACTGTCAATACTTCCAACGGCCTTACCATCTATCAATCTAACGCGATCTCCAACTTTTAATGCTACTTTTGGCTTTGGTGCTAGTACTTCTTTTTGTTTGGCTTCTTTCTTTTTTTGACGAATAATTTCAACCTTCTTTTCGGCTTCTTTAACAACCTTTTCTTCTTTGGCTTTTTTTACCTTTTTCTGTTTAGCAGAAATACGTTTGCGCTTCGAGTTTTCAATTTGAACGACTTTAAAAAGCTCGTCTAACATGTCCTTTTTACGCTTGTTTTCAAAATATTTTTCCGAAATATCATTTAGCTTTTGTCCTAAATAAATGAGTCGTTGATTGCTATCGTATAGTTCTTGATAGCTTTCTAGTTTTTTCTGAATTTTAGTGTTTATTTCTTCTAATTTTTCAGCTTCCGAAAGTTTTTTCTGTTCATTTACTTTTAAAGAACGCTCGGTTTTTTCGAGCTTATTTCGTTCCTTTTGAAGTTTAGCAATTGTGGCATCAAAACGTACTTTGCTACCTTCAATCTTCTTTTTTGCCTTGTTTATTAAACTATAAGGAATTCCATTTTTTTGTGCAACTTCAAACGTAAATGAGCTTCCTGCTTGTCCTAATACCAATTTAAAAATAGGTTCTAAGGTTTTATTATTGAATTGCATGTTTGCATTTTGCATATACGGCAATTCGTTTGCTAGAATTTTTAAATTAGAGTAGTGCGTTGTAATGATTCCGAAGGCTTCCCGTTCGTAAAATTCTTCTAAAAAGGTTTCTGCCAAAGCACCACCTAATTCGGGGTCGGAACCGGTTCCAAATTCATCAATTAAAAATAGTGTTCTACTATTACACTTTTTTAAAAAATAATTCATTTGTTTTAAGCGGTAACTATAGGTGCTTAGATGGTTTTCGATAGATTGATTATCGCCAATATCACTTAAAACTCGTTGAAAAATATAGGTTTTACTGCGTTCGTGAACCGGTATTAACATCCCACTTTGTAACATTACTTGCAATAAACCTACCGTTTTTAAGGTAATACTTTTTCCTCCTGCGTTAGGCCCAGAAATAACAATAATCCTATTGTCTTCATTTAAAGTTATAGTTTGCGGATAGGTTGCTTTTCCTTTTTTAGAGTTTGTTAAATACAATAATGGGTGGTAAGCATCTCGTAAAAACATGCTGCGTTCCTCGGTAATTTCGGGAAGAATAGCATTCAAAGATTTTGCATACTGCGATTTAGCAGCAATAACATCTAATCGAATTAAAAAGTTCTGATAATCGTGTAATAATTCAATAAACGGGCGAATAAAATTGGTTAAATCTTTTAAAATTCTTGTGATTTCTTCTTTCTCCTCGTATTGTAAGTTGTGTAGTTCTCTGGTATATTTTAAAGTGGCTTCTGGCTCAATAAACACAATACTACCCGTTTTACTGCTTCCCATTATAGAGCCTTTAACTTTACGTCTATACATTGCTTTTACAGCCAAAACACGCTTGTTTTCTATAACTGATTCCCGAATATCGTCTAAATATTCTAAGCCCTGATACATGTTTAAAGCGGTCGTAAAACTTTGATTTATTTGCCCTTTTAACTTGTTCATAGACTGCCTTAATTCAGAAAGTAAAGGCGAAGCACTGTTTTTAATATCTCCAAATCGATCTACAATGGCGTTAATGTTTTCGATAAGGGCTTTTGTAACTTCTATATGCGAAGCACTTTCATATAAATTAGGATAATATTCTTGGAATTTTTTCAGGAAAACAATAATCTCATTTGTTGTTTGCGAAATAGAGACAATCTTTTTTAAACTGTGAACTTCTAAATAGGAGTTTTCAATTTTTAGTAATTTAATTTCTTTAGAAATATCGTCGAACCCGTGATTTGGAATTCGGTTATCGTTATCGAAAGAAGACACATATTCATGTGTTAATTGAAGTTCGTATAATACGTCTTCCTGCGTTTTAAATGGTAGAATTTCTAACGCCGCTTGGTGTCCTAATGCCGTTATGCAATATTCACTAACTTGTTCTAATACGGTCTGAAATTCTAAATCTTGTAAGGTCTTTTTATGAATGTTTATCATCCTAAATGTTGAAACTTTTTAAAAGAAGCAAATTTAAGGAAATAAATAGGTTAAACCGGTTAAATATAGACCGAAATTGTTAATACAATCATTAGGAAAATAAGCAAAATTCCAACCAAAGGCATTACAAACCGAATCCATTTATCGAAGCCTATTTTAACAATAGCTAAGGAGGCTAAAATTAAGCCGGTAGGATTTATAAACGCAAAAATTCCCATTCCAAATTGATAGGCATTTACGATAAGATCGCGACCAATACCAACCCCATCGGCTAATGGTGCCATAATAGGCATGGTTAAAACGGCCATTCCTGAAGACGATGGAATAAAAAAGGACAAGGCGCTATAAATATAAAGCATGGCATTTATAAAAATGCCTTTATTCATGCCATCGGTTAATGTGCTGGCGTAAAATAATAAGGAGTCGCTAATTAATCCGTCTTCCATTAAAACGGTAACACCTCGTGCTATACCAATTATAAAAGCTACACCTAGTAAATCGTTAGCACCTTTAATAAAAGTGTCTACAAATGTTGCTTCCTTAATTCGCGCAATACAGCCAATTAAAATGGAACCTACAAGAAATACGGTTGTCATTTCTAAAAACCACCAATCTAGTTGCGATACACCATAAATCATAACTACAAAACATAATGTAAACAAGGTTAAAATGAGTTTGTATTTAGCCGTTAAAGTGGTTGCTATATCTGATTTTTTTAACGGAAATTGCTGTTCTATAGCTTCCTTTTGGTCGAAAATTATAGATTTTGACGGATCGTTTTTTACTTTTTGTGCATAGCGGATAATGTAAACTAAGCAAATAAGAAGTCCTAAAAAGAAAACAATGAGTCGTGTTGTTAGTCCTGTAGTCCAATTTATTCCAGCAGCATCTGAAGCAATAATGGTACAAAACGGATTTACTGTAGAGGCCAATGTACCAATACAAGAACCGATATAAATACATGCTAACGCTACCATAGCATCGTATTTGGCAGCAAGAAATACGGGAATTAAAATAGGGTAGAAGGCGATTGTTTCTTCGGCCAAACCAAAAGTTGTACCGCCAATAGCAATTAAAAACGTTATCACTATAATTAATATGTATTCTCGACCATATAAGGTTTTGGCGAGTGATGATATGCCGGCTTCAAAAGCACCACTAAAATTCATAATTCCAATAAATCCACCAATAATCAATACAAAAAGAATAACATCTATTGCTTCCATTATTCCTCGAATAGGCGATTGAATAAAGGCCATAATACCTTGCGGTTTAGACGCTACAGTATAGTACGTATCCGGAATTCCTATGGGTTTCCAGATATCTCCATTTTTGAATTTTTCTATAGGAATTTTTATATTGAAATCGTCTAAAGTCTTTTGTGTAGCTGCTAAGTTTAGAGTTTCAGATTTTTTTACTTGTGTAAATGTATTGGAATCTTTATTATACGTTAAACGTTCATATTTTCCTGCAGGAATTATCCAAGTCATTACAGCAACTATGGCTGCAATAATTAATAAAACGGTTAAGGCAGTTGGGAATTTAATGGCTTTCATAAAAGTCATTTTTTATACATTATAGTTAGCGGAAAGATAATACTATTTTTAAATTTGAACTTTTAAGCAAAGAAATTATGTTGAAAATGATTGACAAAAGTTGGTTACCCTTGTTGGAACCCGAATTTAATAAACCGTATTTTAAATCGTTGTGGCATTTTGTTGAAGAAGAATATGAAACAGGAGTTTGTTATCCGCCAAAATCAGACATTTTTAATGCGTTTAATTCTTGTGCTTTCCAAGATGTTAAGGTTGTTATTTTAGGTCAGGATCCTTATCATGGGGAGGGGCAAGCTAATGGACTATGTTTTTCGGTTGCCGATGGTATTCCGCATCCACCTTCATTAAAAAATATTTTTAAAGAAATAGAAAGTGATTTAGGAACCACATATCCTGTAAGTGGTAATTTAGAACGTTGGGCAAAACAAGGGGTTTTATTATTAAATGCCACTTTAACGGTTCGAGAACATATGGCGGGAAGTCATCAAAAAAAAGGATGGGAAACTTTTACCGACCATGTCATTTCACTTATAAATTCGGAAAAAGAGGGTGTGGTTTTTTTATTATGGGGCGGATTTGCCAAGAAAAAATCAAAATTGATAGATGCGAATAAACATCACATATTAACATCAGGGCATCCTTCACCCTTAAGTGCCAATAGAGGTTATTGGTTTGGAAATAAAAATTTTAGTGCAACTAACTTCCTGTTGGCGCAAAATAAACGTCCTGTGGTTGAATGGTAGTTTCCTTTTCCATTTTTTCTACTTTTTGAATATCTAGATGTTTAGATTCAGTAGTACTATTACAACTAAATATCAGTAAAAAGATATTTAGCACAACAAGAGACGCTAATATTAACGAAATTGTAAATAGCATGTTATTCTAATCGGTTAGTTAGTTGGTTATAAGTATTTATAAACTTAACAATAAGTTAATTATTATACAAATAAATCTACTCTATTCTATAGGTGAAAATTGAGAGATTATGTGTTTAGGTTGCTGTTTTTAATTGATTTTTTATCTTACAACGTAAAATATTGCGAAATATTGTATAATATTTTAATTTAATTTTAAAATACGAGTTAAGGTATAACGAATTAATCGTTCTACTAATAATCCTGGGTCTTTACTGAATTGGCCGGTTGCGCGATTGGCGATAATAGCATTTAAAGATAGGGCACGATGACCTAAAAGTGCAGAAAGGCCATAAATTGCAGCAGTTTCCATCTCGTAATTAATGACTTTTGTGTTTTTAAAATTGAAAGTATGTATTTTATCATTTAACGCAGGATCCTCTGTATTCAATCTAAGAATGCGCCCTTGCGGACCGTAAAATCCACTTGCTGTTGCGGTAACTCCAGATTTAGTTTCTTCTGAAGTAAATACATCCTCTAACAATTTGCTATTAGGCATTAAAACCGGATACGATTTATTAGCATTCCATTGAGTATGGGTTACAAATGCCTCTTCAAAAGGTTTGTTTCTAAAATTTTCAATATTGTAAAAGTGAAGCATGCCCGAGAAATCTAATCCTGCAGCACTTAAAGCAAAAGAATCAACTGGTACTTCTTTTTGAAGAGATCCCGATGTTCCTACGCGAATAATATTTAAAGTAGTAATTTCTGTTTTTAGGGTTCGAGTTTCAAAATTAATGTTCGCTAAGGCGTCTAATTCGTTTAATACTATATCGATGTTATCGCAACCAATACCTGTAGAAATAACACTAAGTCGTTTACCCTTATATACACCAGTTTCTGTTTTGAATTCTCTTTTTTGTATGGAGTATTCTATCGTATCGAAATGCTTAGTTATTTTGGTTACTCGATCTTGATCGCCAACTAAAATAATAGTCTGGGCAATATGTTCGGGTTTTAAATTGAGATGATAAATACTACCATCTGGATTTAAAATTAATTCAGAATCTTTAATCGCCATATTTGGTAGATTTTACTAACTTATTTTCTTTTGTGCTAAAATTAAAAGCGTTCTTTTTTACGCCTCCAAAAACCATGTCATCTACTAAATCCTCTTCAAAATTAGCTTCAAAATTTAAAGCTTTAAGTCCGGCTTCATTTAAGGTTAAACTATGTTCAGATTCGGTGTAAAAAATACTTAATCGGTTTATAAGACGTTCAAATTGCAAATCGCCATATCCATAAAATCCTTGATAATTTAAACCATATCCTAATAAATGATTTTTAGAATGTATTTCGCTACAATTAATAATTTTTAGAATATTTAATTCTAACTCGTTTAAACCATTTTTAGAATTAGGAAAGCGTTGTAAATGTGCTTTTAAACAATTGCTTAAATACTCGAAAGAGGAGTTTTGTACAATATATGGTTTTATTAAATTATGATCTTTACCATTGTATAATTGCCACAAAGTTCGCGATAATTCTAAATCCTCTTTTGTTAATCTCACGCGAGATTCGTAGTGATCTGTAAGCTGGGTTGAGCTTAATTCTGAAAGGGCTTTAAGTTCGTTTATACCATGAATTCTACCACTACAAACAAGATATATAGGAAGTTTTATTTTCTTTTGAAGTAATAAATTAATTACGGCTATTAGGTTAATATGGCAAAATAAATCATATTCAAACCAGAGTATAATTTCGGTAAACTTATCGATGTTATCTAATATAGCAACGTCGTGTTTTATCTTAACAATATCGGCTTCGATTTGATAAAAGTCTTGCAAAAATTTTTGTCTTACTTCTATAAATTCATCGGAGTTTATATGTTCTATTGTAGGGCCTTCACAAAGCATTTCATGCCAAGTTAAGATGGTGCCTTCCATTTGTAGCTCGTCTAAGTAATTAGTAAGCGAACTTCCGTTTGTAATGTGTAGTGTTTGTATCCCCATAATTATCCGCCTACACGTTTAACATTAAACCCTTTGTTTTTTAATATGGTCATAATTTTATCGCGATAGTCGCCTTGTATAATTATTTTATCATCCTTAAAACTTCCACCCACACTAAGCTCTTTTTTTAAATCTTTAGCAAGTTGTTTAAAATCTTCAATCGCACCCGTATATCCCTCTAAAATGGTAATAGGTTTTCCTTTTCGTTTTTCGTATTTACAAAGAATAGGTTCGTCTTGAAGCCATAATGTAGAATCTGAATTTACAGTTTCCTCTGGTTGTTCTTCATGATCTGGAAACAAATTTTTTAGTTGATCTTTTAAATCCATAGCAAGGATACTGTTTAATTTTTTATTAGGCCTAAATCTACTAATCGTTCATGTAAATAGTCGCCAGCAGTAATATCTTCAAATTGTTTTGGGTGATTTGCATCTATACAATTTTCTAAAACATCTAATTTCATTTCACTTATAGGATGCATAAAAAATGGAATAGAATATCTAGATGTTCCCCATAATTCTTTAGGCGGATTCACCACACGGTGAATGGTAGATTTTAGTTTGTTATTGGTATGTCGCGAAAGCATATCGCCAACATTTATCATTAATTCGTCGGCTTTGGCTATGGCGTCTATCCATTCGCCAGCATTGTTTTGTACTTGTAAACCACGACCTTGAGCCCCCATTAATAAGGTAATTAAATTAATGTCGCCATGGGCGGCTGCACGCACCGCATTTTTAGGCTCAGTTTGTATTGGTGGGTAGTGTATAGGTCTTAAAATTGAATTTCCGTTATGTATATAGGCATCAAAATAAGTTTCTTCCAAATTTAAATAGAGAGCCAAAGCCCGTAGCACATATTGCGCTGTTTTTTCTAACATTTTATAGGCTTCTTTTCCAACAGTATTAAACTTCGGAAGTTCTGTTACCATCACATTTTGTGGATATTCGGCTTCGCGTTTAGGATCATCTTCTACATATTGTCCAAAATGCCAAAACTCTTTTAAATCGCCTTCCTTTTTCCCTTTAGCATGTTCCTTTCCAAAAGATGTATAGCCACGCTGACCGCCAAGACCATCAATTTCATATTTCGATTTTACAGCTTCGGGTAAATCGAAAAACTGTTTAATCTCAGAATATAAATCTGTAATCAATTGCTCGTTTAAAAAATGTCCTTTTAGGGCTACAAATCCGATGTCCTCATAAGCTTTACCGATTTGGTCTACAAATTGTTGCTTTTTTATAGGGTCGTTAGAAATAAAATCGTTTAAATCTACGCTTGGAATGCTATTCATATTTCTTGATTTTACTAAGCTTTTAATACAAATGTACAAAAAACAATGCTAGAAAATTGGATTGATTTTTAGGTAATTCGCAATTTTTTAAAGGTTTAATTGCAATATATTTTATTTATATCTGTTTGCCAATAGAATCTCTTGGTTACGTTAAAATAGAGACCCTTTTAAATCTACCTTGTTTTTGTATTACGGCTTAAGAATTTAAACGGGTAGTAAAGTAAGACATAAGGTTTTACGCAGTAAGAGTTATAATTTATGACTATAAAATGAATTAAAAACCTTAACAATTTTTAGGAATGATTTTTGCGTCTTTTAAAAATTAAAAATTAATTTTGGACAGTATTAAGTAATATATGAAGTACCTATTTCTTTTCGTAACATTTTTTATTTTTTCAAGTACAGCTTGGTCTCAAATCGATGCTCGCCAGCAATCTTCTGCCATCATACCAGCTATAGAAAGTGAAGCAGGTGAGGCGACAGAAACACATAGTTTAAATATAGAACCTTTAGAAGCACCTAGTTTAGATGAGCCAGAGGCATCTAATAAAGTGAATGGATTAACAGTAACTAAACGAGAAGATTTAAATGTAAAAGAAGAATTTTCGATGTTTAATAAAAAAACTTTCGGAAATCCTGCCGAACTTTATGAAGAACGCTTAAAAAGACAATTAAAAATGCCTGAGTCTGAAGCGGCTAATCCAGATGCTATTGGGAGTTTAGTAGATGAATATTACGGAGATTTTAAAACCAAATCTGGTAAGGTAAATGTGATTTACAGAGACCATCAAGCTTTTGATGGTGATAGGATTATGGTGCTTGTAAACGACGATATTATACAGCACAATGTGCTGTTAACAAATGGTTTTAGCGGTTTTGAATTTGAATTACAGCCAGGACTAAACAAAATAGACTTTAAAGCGTTAAACACAGGATCTTCTGGACCCAATACGGCAGAGTTTAAAGTTTTAGACGATGACGGAAATGTTATATCGGGAAATACCTGGAATCTTGCCAAAGGCGTAAAAGGCTCTATTATTATCGTAAAAGAATAAATTATAGGGTATTCTAAGTGCCTTAAAACGATAAATTACTAAAGACTTAACTATTTATTATCAATAGTTTTCCTAGTAGTTTTAATCAAATCCAAATACTTACATTATATTTGTATAGATTTGAATATATTTTAGGCTTTCTACCAAAAAAAGCAAGCCGTATTCTTATCAATAAATATAATCTTCAATTTAAAACAAATAGTAATTTATGGCTAAGTCTCAACAGACGTACAATAAAATCGAAAAAGAAAAAGCACGTCAAAAAAAGCGTGAAGAAAAATTAAAGAAAAAAGAAGCTCGTAAAGCAGAGTCTAAAGACAGTCAAGGCATACAATTTGCCTATGTAGATCAGTACGGAAATTTAACCGATACGCCACCAGATCCAGCAGATAAAATTAAAGTAGATGCAGAAGATATTGTTATTGGAATTCCTAAAAAGGACGATAGTGATATTGAGGAAGTAGATCCAATCCGTAAAGGGAAAGTATCATTTTTTGATAGCTCTAAAGGTTTCGGATTTATAATTGATGCTGAAAATTCTGAAAAATATTTCTGTCACGTTAGTGGTTTAATTGATACTATTATTGAAAACGATAAAGTTCAATTTGAATTAGAACGCGGAATGAAAGGTATGAATGCGGTACGAGTTAAGAAAATTTAACCCATCCCGCACTTTTTTATTAAAAAATCTTTCTTTTTTCAAACCAACGACCAGCTAAACTAATATTTAGTGTTAGCATATGGTAGTTTTCTTGAATAAGACCTTCAAAAACTTGACCTTTTTTTCCGTACGAATAGGCTACGTTTAACATCGATAAGCCATCGTGTCTTAACGGAATTCCTAAACCAAGATTAAGGGCATAATTTCTAATTTTTGTGTCGTTAATTTCTAAATTACCACTATCGTAATTTAGTCCGGCACGATATTGTAAGGTGTTCCAAAATTTTAAAGGGTTTGCATTCGGAGAGAATTCAACACCTAAACCCAAAATATCCTGATCAACAAAAGTACCTAGTTGATCAGTTTGATTGGTGTTTGCCCAATACTTCTTTTTGTAGTCTACAGATACATCTACTTGATCTAAAAAGCGTGTTTGTACACCAAAACCTAGCTCTAAAGGAAGTTTAAAATCGTCTATATCTTGCTCAGAGTTTATATCGCTTTCATAAAGCTGCGATACTTTTCTATCCTGAATTCCGCTTAAACTAGTTGGTAAAGTTACAACCGAACCTAAGGTTATATTTTTAATCGGGCTATACTGTATTCCGGCTCCAAATTGTAGTCCAGAATAACTATTAGCATTATAAATATTTAATACGTTTTCGCCTATATAATCGATTTCATTTTCTATAATTTGTCCGAATAAAACCGAGCCAGTTACCCCAACACTTAGGTTGTTTAGGATGGCGTAACCATAATTTAATTTTAAATCGTTTAAGCCTCCAGAACCATTAATATCGCTATAAAAGGAAGAGGTAGAGCCTTCAATATCGGTTTCCATATTAGTAACGTTATACCCCACATTTGTATAGGGAATAAGTGTTAAACTTAATCCAGATTTTTTGTTAATGGGAAATCCAAACGCCACATTAGAAAAGTTTGCAACGAGTTTAGATTCTTGTACACTGCCATCGACTTGTAAACCATATTCAGACTTAAATCCGACATCGAAAAAAAAGGTATTTAAAGGAATGCTAGACATAGAAGCCGGATTTAAATTATTAATAAATTCTGAAGAATTATTGGCTATTCCCGTATTTCCAAGGGCTGTAGATCCTCCTGTGTTGGTGGTGTTAAAGGTTCCTAAACCATAGAGCGAGTAGGGCGAACTGGATAAAGAGTTCGTTTGCGACATGGCATAAATGGAACTCAATAATCCTATGGTTGTTATTAAATATATTCTATTCATCATCGTATAAAGCGTAGGTTAGTTCTAAAGTTGTTTTTAAATCGTTTTCTGTTGAAGCTTCTCCTTCTAAAACATAGCGATCTACAGATTCATTAAATCCTTGCGATGTAATTCCGAGCGCTAAATTTGAAGCATTCACCGCATTGAGTTTTAAATCGACAAAATATTTTACGGGAATGTTGTAAGTGATTATATCTGAATCGAATTCATTTACAGATTTTATTCCGTAAACACTAGTACCAGAGTAATCTGTAAGTTGTGTAGAAATGGCTAGCGTTTGATCGATTAAGTAGATGTTGAGAGAATCTCGAATGGTTAAATTTTTGGTATTCGAATTTTGTTTTAAAGATATTTTTAAGTTGGCATCCATGATAGATCCGGAACCGTTTATGGTGTAGATGCGTTCTAGATATGGAATATTAACTTTGGTTACTAAGCCGCTACCAGCTTGTATAAAACTTAAATTATCGGCTATTTTACTTGCAACTTCATCGGTTTGTTCAACCAAAGATTTAAAATGTGTATTGTTATAATTTGTGGATATATTATGGAAGCTGTTTGATGTATTTATCGATAAATCGTAATAATAGGTTTCTGTTTCAACTTCATTTTTAATAGAATAATAAAGGCGTAATTTAGAGCTCGTTCCTATTCCTAATACCGTCGTATTGGCATCGTCTGCTTCTAACATAATACCTTGGTATTGCTGAGTTAATTCATCTAAACTAGATATATCTTTATCTTGAATCGCTTGAAATAGATTTTTCCCAAAATCTGAATTTAAAGGAATATGAATGGAGTCGGAGGATTTTGGAGTTGGGCTAAAAGTTAATTCACCTATGTGTTCGGGGTTTGTTTTAAAGCTACTGGTATTATAAAAATAATCTTCTGTAGGTGTTATGGTCTCTAAAACTTCAAAAACATTTAGTGTTTGCTTAGGAATGGTGTCGTTATAATAGTATCCCGAATAATCTAAAAGTAAGGCTACAGAATCGAATTTGGCTTCGGTATCTAAATAATATTCATAACTATATAATTGAAAATACGGACTAGCTTTAACATGTCCAAATATAGGGTCGGTATACCCACCAAGTAAATAGCGGCTTGTATTACCAGTTACAATAGAATCGAATTTATAAGTAGAAGTTGCGACAGTAAACGTATCTATATAAAATACTTTGGTTCCGTTGTTAATCCAATTTTCGCCAACTACAGCTGTAGTATCTGTTTCGCAAGACACTAAGAGTGTAACAAAACAAAAGGCTCCAAAGAGCGCTTTAAAACAAATTGAGTTCATGGTTCATTATTTTTTCAAACGAACTTACTATGGTACATCTTACAATTAAAAAGAGTTAGACCAAAACGGGCTTTATCTCTTCGAATGCGGTATAACAGTCGATTATTTTTTAAAGTAGCATTCATCGATAAAGCCACCCTGTTGGTATAGAGATTTTCATAGGCTATCTACTATATTTTCTAGAACATGACAAACCCTGTAGTTTTGAAATCGAATTTAAAAATTGATGTATACAAAAATCAAATCAACATAAACCCTTAATAAATGATTTTAAATATGATTACAAATATGATTACAAATGCTTCAAAAATATTAGTCTTAGGTGTATTAACCTTAAGTTTGTTTAATTGTTCTAGCGACGATGATGATGGCGATAGAGGAAATTGGAAACAACGATCTGTATTTGATGGTGTTCCCCGAAGTAATGTTGTTGGTTTTGTTTTAGATAATATGGGGTATATGGGAACAGGTTATGATGGTGATGATTATTTAAATGATTTCTGGGAGTATAATATTGAAGGCGATTACTGGGTGCAAAAAGCAGATTTTCCGGGTACAGCAAGAAGTTCTGCATCGGGGTTTCAAATTGATGGCACTGGATATTTGGGCATTGGTTATGACGGGACAGATGAATTAAGCGATTTTTGGTCTTATAATAAATCGTCTAATACATGGACACAAAAAGCAGATTTTATTGGTGGACCTAGACGTTCTGCAATTGCTTTTGCTGCAAATAGTACCGGATATTTAGGTACCGGTTACGACGGAGATAACGATAGAAAAGATTTTTATAAATATAACCCTACTACCGATGAGTGGTCGGAACTTGTAGGTTTTGGTGGAGAAAAGCGTCGTTTTGCAACATCGTTTACTATAGGAGACAAGGTGTATATTGGTACTGGTGTAAGTAATGGTATTTATAAAACCGATTTCTGGGAATTCGATCCTGTGACAGAAGTATTTACAAGAAAAAATGATTTAGATTACGATGACGATTATGCCATTACGAGATCGAATGCTGTAGCGTTTACTTTAGATGGATTAGGTTATGTATGCACCGGCTACAATACAGGTGTTCTAAGTTCTACTTGGGAGTATAACCCTGGAACAGATGCTTGGACACAGATTACAAGTATAGAAGCCTCTTCTCGTCAAGATGCACTTGCATTCTCTAACGGCAGCAAAGGTTTTGTGCTGTTAGGCCGAACAGGAAGTTTATATTTAGATGATAATTACGAATTGTTTCCGCAGGAAACTTATAGTGATGAAGATTAATAGATTGATTTGTTTTAATACAACGGTTATCCGTTGAGTATTTAGTTAGTTACTTAGTTTGTTTCAATCCCAAGGTATAATTTTTAAAACCTTGGGATTTTATTAAAATCTTATGAAAAAAGCCATATTAATTGTATTAGTTTTGAGCATTGTAAGTGCTGTAGGTGTTTTGTTTTTTTCGCTTAAAAATGAAAAAATATCCAAGTATAAGGCAAACATCTATACTGTTAACTCCGGTTACGGTTATAATATTAGTAAGGACAATAAAATTGTTATAAAACAAGAGGTTATACCTGCCGTGCAAAACAATCTTACATTTTGTTCAGAATCTGATGCCAAAACCATTGCCAATTTGGTCATAGAAAAACTAGAACACAAAACAAATCCGAATATTACTATTAAAGAATTAGAGTCTAATTCTATTGCCTTAAACTGTAATAATTAGATCAATAATTAAAATGAAAGGAGTACAACCAATCTTTGAAAACCTTAAAAAGGAAAGTCTGATTCATCTTGTAATTTGGGCCTTTTTTATATTTGTGTTTTTTCTTCAGATTTATTTTAATACAGGAAGATTACCGATTCCTTTTTAATTATTTTACTTGTTGGAGTAGTTGTTTTCTACATAAATTATTTAGTGTTGGTTCCTAAATTTTTATTACAAAAACAAAATTTTAAATACTTTGTGTTTGTGGCCTTGCTATTAATTTCTACCTTGTTTTTGTTGGAGTATGCGTTTCCAAGACCAGAGTTTGGTCCGAATTTACCGCGACCAAATAGGCCTGGAAATCCACCAGAATTTACAGGCTTTAAACTCGGTTTTCCTAGTTTTTTTATTATTGTTTTATTGGTGATTGGTACCGCAGTTAAAATGTATTTGGAATGGGATAATAATATACAACTACAAAAGGATATTGAAGCTCAAAAATCTTCAGCAGAATTACATTTTTTAAAAAATCAATTAAGTCCGCATTTCCTTTTTAATTCATTAAACAGTATTTATTCATTAACCAATAAAAAATCTAATGATGCGCCAGAAGCGGTTATTACCTTATCGGAACTAATGCGTTATATGCTCTATCAAGCCGATAACGACTTTGTTTTGCTTCAAGACGAATTAGATTATGTACAAAATTATTTAAAATTACAACGCTTAAGAATTGCTAATAACCAGGATGTAACGCTTCAAATTAGAGGGCCTATTGGGCAACAAAAAATAAGACCTTTACTTTTAATTCCTTTTATTGAAAATGCCTTTAAGTATGGTACCGATTATAAAGGGAATACCTTAGTGCATATTCAAATCGTAGTGAACGAATTCAATTTAAAATTTAAATGTGTGAATTTAATAGGGAACCAGAAACAAGATCCTAACAATTCGGGTATTGGTTTGCAGAACACCAAAGAGCGCTTACAATTATTATATCCTAACCAGCATACACTCGAAATTGAAGAATTAGATAATCAATTTATTGTGCAGTTAAATTTAAATGTATCCTAATGAAATGTATTATTATAGATGACGAGCCTTTAGCCATAGATGTTGTTGAATCGTATTTAAAGCAAATAGGAGGGATAGATATTGTTGCAAAATGCACAAATCCGCTTGAAGCGATTACCTTGTTGAGTAAAAAGCAAGTCGATTTGGTGTTTTTAGATATAGAAATGCCCAATTTAAGTGGTATCGACTTGGTTAAATCTATTGAAAATTTACCTCAATTTATATTTACAACGGCTTATCCGCAATATGCGTTAGACGGATTTAATTTAAACGCCACAGATTATTTAGTAAAACCCATTCCTTTTCATCGCTTTATTAAAGCAGTAGCGCGTGCAAAGGAAAAATACGAATTAGAACATATGCAAACGGCAAATGTAGTATCCTCTATAGGAACCATATCTCAACCAGAAAACAATTTTATTTTTGTTAAATCTGAATACGAAAACATCAAAATTAAAACCGACGATATCACTTATATTCAAGGCCTAAAAGATTATATTAAAATATACGACATCCATTCAAGTAAGGCTATAATAACCTTGCTTAGTTTTAAGGATATGCTAAGCAAATTACCTACTAATAATCAGTTTTTTAGAGTGCATAAATCGTTTATTGTAAATGTTAATTATATAAAGGCTTTACAAAAAACTAAAATTGTATTACAAAACGATATGCGTATTCCTATAGGTGAAACGTTTAAGAAAGATGTTCTAGAGCGTTTGGGGGTTTAATTCAGCTTTTAAATTAGAAATTTCAATGGCATTCCCAGGATTTAAATCATCTAAATATATGGCGCCAACTCGAATACGAACTAATCGTAAGGTAGGAAATCCAACCGCAGAAGTCATTTTTCTAACTTGTCTAAATTTACCTTCATTTAAAGTAATAGACACCCATGAGGTTGGTCCGTGACGTTCATCTCTTATTTTTTTTGTGCGCTCAGGAAAATTGGGTGGCGCATTCAGTTTAAAGACTTGGCAGGGTTTGGTGGTGTATTTTTTTCCAGACAAACCAATTTCTACACCTTGTTGTAATTCTGTAATTTCAGCTTCTGTAATAAGGCCATCTACTTGAGCGTAGTATTCCTTATCTACTTTAGAACTGTTTACAAAATCACTCATTTTACCATCTGTGGTTAAAAGTAATAAGCCTTCAGATTTTTCATCTAAACGACCAATAGACATCGTGCCTTCTGGGAAATCTCCAAGTTCCCCAAGTAGTTTTTTGCGGTTTTGTTTTTGTCCGTTATTAATAAACTGACTTAAATATCCGTAAGGTTTATAGATTTTAAAATGCTGATGCATAACGTTATGTGGCTGATTTTAAAATACTAAAAACCAATTCCTTTGTTAGTTTTTGTCCTTTAGACTGTTCTCGAATGACATCGAATGGAACTTTAAAATCGCATCCCGACTTAAAGGCACTACAACCATATGCCGTTTTACCCTTAACTACGGTTCCTGTTTTACATTTCGGACATGTTAATACATCTGGAACGGTGTCTGGTTTAGATGGTTCTGGCGTAGTTCTTTTAGGTTCTAACACCAATTTAAAAGCATCATCAAAACGTAGTAAACCTTCCACAGTTCCGGTTTCTGTTTTAAATCCTTTTAAATTAACTGTCGACCCTTTATGTAGTAATCTGATATATTGTTTCTCTGAAATCTTTTTATCATTAAAACTAAACGGTAACACAAAGTCGCACCCCGATTTAAATTGACTGCAACCATAAGCCGATTTTCCTTTTATTAAAGTGCCTTGTTTACATTTTGGGCAGGTTTCTGCTAAGATGCCTGCTTGTTGTTTGGCTTCAACCTTTGCAGCTTTCTTTTTAGCTGTGACGGCATGAGAAATATTGGCGCGTTTAGTTTCGCTACGCACTTCGTAAACCAATTGGTCTACCATACGTTTCATGTTTTTTATAAACGTTCCCGCGTTATACTCGCCTTTTTCTATATCCTTTAATTGTTTCTCCCAAAGCCCGGTTAATTCTGCCGATTTCAATAATTCGTTTTGTATGGTGTCAATCAGCTGTATTCCTGTTGTGGTAGGTAGAACTTGTTTTTTATTTCTAACTATGTATTTACGCTTAAATAAGGTTTCAATAATATTGGCTCTAGTAGAGGGCCTTCCAATACCATTTTCCTTCATCAATTCCCGTAAATCATCATCATCTACTTGTTTCCCTGCGGTTTCCATAGCACGTAGGAGCGAGGCTTCTGTAAACTGATTTGGCGGTTTGGTTTGCTTTTCTAAAACGAAGGTTCGTGAGGACCTTTTTCTCCTTTGGTAAACGTTGGTAAAATTCCTGTTTCTTTCTTTTCTTTTTCAGGCGATTCAAACACAACGCGCCATCCTTTTTAAGAATTTCTTTTCCTGTGGTTTTAAAATTTACTTCGGCCGCTTTACCAATAACGGTGGTGTTAGACACCGAGCAATCCTCGTAAAAAACAGCAATAAATCGTTTTACAATAATATCGTAAACTTGTTGCTGGTTGTATTGTAAATTAATTTGAATTCCCGTTGGAATAATGGCGTGGTGATCGGTTACTTTTTTATCGTTAAAAACCCGAGATGACTTCTTAATTTTCTTGCCTAATAACGGTTCGGTTAAGGGACTGTAATTCGTTAATTTTTGAAGTATGCCCGGTACTTTTGGATAAATGTCTGTTGGTAAAAAGGTGGTATCTACTCTAGGGTACGTTACTACTTTTTGCTCGTATAGCTTTTGTACTATTTTCAAGGTTTCATCTGCCGAAAAGCCAAATTTTGTATTACAATATACTTGTAATCCTGTTAAATCGAATAGTTTAGGCGCGTATTCTGTACCTTTCTTTTTGGTGATAGAAACAATTTCAAAATCGTCTTCTTTAACTTTATTGGCCAGAATTTCACCATCTTCCATTTTTAAAAACCGACCTTCTTCATAACTAAATAGTGTATCTCGGTAAAGGGTTTGTAGTTCCCAATACGGTTGCGGCTTAAAGTTTTCTATCTCTTTAAATCGGTTAACAACCATAGCCAAGGTTGGGGTTTGTACACGCCCTACAGACAATACTTGCTTATAACCACCGTGTTTTAAGGTGTATAAGCGTGTGGCATTCATACCCAAAATCCAATCGCCAATAGCGCGAGAAAACCCAGCATAATATAAATTATCGTAATTTTTAGACGGTTTTAAGTGCTCGAAGCCTTCCTTTATCGCTTCTGTGGTTAACGAAGAAATCCAAAGGCGTTGTACTTCGCCTTTATATTCTGCCTGATCTAAAACCCAACGCTGAATGAGTTCTCCTTCTTGCCCGGCATCACCACAGTTTATAACGACATCGGCTTTTTCAAATAATCCTTTTACAATTTTAAACTGTTTCTGAATACCAGAATCTGCTGTTACTTTAGTTTTAAATTTATCCGGAAGCATGGGTAAATTATTCAAATCCCAGCTTTTCCAATGTGGTTTGTAATCGTTAGGTTCGCATAAGGTACACAAATGTCCAAAAGTGTAGGTTACGGCATATCCATTGCCTTCATAATACCCATCGTGCTTCGTATTAGCACCTAATACAGATGCAATTTCTCGGGCAACACTGGGCTTTTCAGCAATACATACTTTCATTTTATTTCTTTAAATAACAGACCGCAAAATAAAACTTTTACCGAGTAAAAGGAAGTAGAGTTATCAGGAGTTATCAACGAAATTAGTCTTCAAAATTTAGGTGTTTAAGGGTTTAAAGTATAATTGCGGTTTAATAATTGTTTCTGTAAAATCAATTCTTTTCAATAAAAACAAATAAAAACACTAATTGTAATGTGTTGATTTTGAAATAATTGTCATATATTTAAAAGCCTTGCCATGTCTCCACACCCACATGTTATACTTCGTTTAATTTTTAATTTGGTAATTATGATAAAATCCACAACCACCAGAGACCTTGTATCTATTTTAATTGTATTGTTTTTCTGTGCTTCTTGCAAAGACACTCCAAAAGAATCAGATATAAAAACACCCGATCAATCTGAAGCTATTAATACATGGTTTAATGACAAGTATGAGGAACTATTACAAATGAGTCCTATTGAATTAACGTTGCAAGGTCGAAAGGATTTGTACGATCAAATTGATGATTTTAGCATTGATGCTGAAAATAAAAAATTAGCTTGGTATACTACAACTACTAAGGAACTTCAAGACACATTTGATTATGATGCTTTAAATGATGAAGATAAAATGTCTTACGACATATGGGTTTACCAGTATGAGTTATTGAAAGAAAAAAAGATGTATCAGAAAATGACTTATGTGTTTGACCAAATGACAGCAATACATACTTTTATACCCAATTTTTTAATTAATTATCATAAGGTTGATAGTATGTCAGATATGTCGGCTTATATCTCTAGGGTAGATGCAACTCAACGAATAGTAAATCAATTGCTAGAACGTGCAAAGGAACAAGCAGATTTAGGTGTGTTACCTCCGAAATTTACTTTTGAAACGGTGATTTCACAAACAGAAGGCCTTATAGATGGACAGCCTTTAATAAATGATATGAATCGGAAAATTGACACGCTTTTAGGGTCTCAATCCATAACTCTTAAGGTCGCAGACTCCCTTAAAGCAGCATCTAAAAATGTGATTAAATCCTCTTTTACTCCCGCTTATCAAGATCTATTAGCTTGGCTAAAAAGTGAAATTCCAAATACAGAAGCCACACCTACAGGGGTAAGTAGGCATACTAATGGCGCTGATTATTACAATTATATGTTAA
Organism: Formosa haliotis; assembly: GCF_001685485.1. Classification (NCBI taxonomy): domain Bacteria; kingdom Pseudomonadati; phylum Bacteroidota; class Flavobacteriia; order Flavobacteriales; family Flavobacteriaceae; genus Formosa; species Formosa haliotis. Next base: position 403,801 of record NZ_BDEL01000001.1, read on the forward strand.
AAGTTAGTACAACTACAGATTTAAATGCAGAAGACATTCATAAGAAAGGATTAGAAGAAGTTGCTCGAATAAGAAAAGAAATGTTAGCAATTAAAGACCAAGTGGGTTTTGAAGGTGATTTAAAAGCGTTTTTTAAATTTGTAGATAGCGATCCACAGTTTTATTTCCCTAATACAGATGAAGGGCGACAAGCCTATATCGATGAAACTAAGAAGTATTTAGATACTATAACCAACCTATTACCTAATTATTTTGGAATTCTACCTAAGGCTAAATTAATTGTAAAACGAGTAGAAGCCTTTAGAGAGCAAGATGGTGCGCCACAACATTATCATGCAGGAACTCCAGATGGTTCACGTCCAGGAGTGTATTATGTTCATCTTTCAGATATGACTTCTATGGATAAAACCACCATGGAAGGTGTAGCTTATCATGAAGGAAATCCGGGGCATCATATGCAAATTTCAATAATGCAAGAGTTGGAATCTGTCCCTAAGTTTAGAACGCAATTGTGGTTTACAGCCTATACTGAAGGTTGGGCCTTATATGCCGAAGCTTTAGCTAAAGAAATGGGTGGTTACAAAAATCCGTATTATGATTTTGGTCGTTTGGTTAATGAAATATGGAGAGCCATAAGATTAGTAGTAGATACCGGATTACATTCAAAAGGTTGGACGGAAGCCGATGCTTTTAAATATTTTAAAGAAAACTCTTCGGTTTCTGAGGGGGCAATTACTGCAGAAGTACAACGTTATATGGTGATTCCCGGCCAGGCTACAGCTTATAAAATAGGTATGTTAAAAATTCAAGAATTAAGACAAAAGGCAGAATCAGAATTAGGAAGTAAATTCGATATTAAAGCTTTTCATGATACCGTTCTTGGAGGTGGGGCGTTACCTTTAGATCTATTAGAACGAAGAGTTGATAATTGGATAGCATCACAAAAGTCAAGTAATTTATAAAGGCCTAGTGTATGTCATACTCAATGTACGCTAGGCATTTTTTATTAGGCAAAATTTCGCATTAAAACGATACATCCCACTGCAATCTAAAACGAGCACCATCGGCAAAACCATCGCCTTGATGTTCGAAATCAAAATAGGTGAGTTCTGCTGTTAATTTATTTCTGTGACCGCCTTTAAAAAACCAATTACAGGCAATTACAAATTCTTCTTCGCCTGCATTAATATTTTCGATGTTTGGCTTATAATAGGAATATCTCCCGGCGATTTCCAAGGGTTTAGGAAACTTTTTCCAAATGCTGTGAAAAAAGTATCCTGCCTGAAAATAAGCACCCTTTAGTTTCGTAGTTTGTTGGTTAACATGGTCGAAAATTTCTTTAGCATGAAATTCGTTCTGCCAAGATAAACCACGATACATAAAGGCGGTTTCTATAAGTTGTTGGTTAACGCGATATTGTCCGTCTACGCCCTCTTCGAATCCATAAAGTTGACCACCACCAGCTTGAGAGAATCGGGTGTAAGGACTTCGGTTTGTAGCGGCAGCAACAGCAATAATTCCTGTAAATTCATCGTGATTATCAAGATCTGATCCCGAAAAACCTAATTCTCGTCCAAACAAATTATATTGTAATCGCCCTACATACATTAAATGATCGTCGTCGTTTTGGGTAGCCCCTCGGCCCATTCCTGTTAGCACGGAAAAATTATAAGTAAAATCTGCATATTTGTGCAGAGGTAGTCTTCCAAAAAACTCAACCCCTTGTTGTCTGTCTATAGTAAAGGGACGTGTTAATATAGAACGATCTACTGTTTGTTGTTTCCCAGAAGAAATAACACGTTCTCTGTTGTAATAGGTTTTCCATTGTCCCGCTTTAATCTTGAAGAATGAATATTTTTCAAGCATTATTCTAAAATCCAATAAATTACCTTGAGCCAATTCATATTCCCAATAGTATTTTAACCACGATTTATAAGCGTGTCCTCCAACCTTTAAACGGGCTCGGTTTATTTTAAAAACGGTTTCGTTTTCATCGTAAACCTCATCGTAAGTCACCGGACTTTGATCGCTAGGCGTGGCAAATCGGAATTGAAATCGGGATTCAATATGTATTAAATAATTATTATCTGCGGTGCTAAAAGCAAATCCTTTATCGGTATATTTTATATTGACTTTAAGCCCTTTAACAGAATCTGCATTTTTAGTTGAAATGGTGTCTTGTTGTGCATAACCAAAAGAGGTCGACAAAAGCGAACATAAAAAAGCCAGAAATAATAGGTGGTTGGTTTGTTGTTTCATAAATGGACGAATAGACAACACGAATTTACGTAACTCTTTTTTATTTGAAAGTATTTATGTTTTTGAAATTAAAAAGTAACCTAATATTAATTTAGAAATCAAATACAAAAAACAATTTTACAAGCTTGTTAAGGCTATATTATTGGTATTGGTTTATAGGTGTAAGTTGTTGTAGATAATGATATTAGACTGAATTAATGAAAATCAATAGTTTAAATTTTTATTTTTCAGAAAACTTTAATCTTAAGGCTTTGTTATGCGCCGTTTTGTACCAAATAAAGAACACATTAGCACTCAAGGTACAACCAAACATGGCTATGGCAATTGGCATTAAATCGTTGGTATGAAATAGAGCGATTAAGGTACCTAACGCAAATCCTAATAAAAATCTAGTGATACCAATAGCAGCATTGGCAGAACCACTTAACTCTGGACGTAAACCTAAAATTAGTGCTGCTCCGTTACCGAAAATTAAACCAAGACTACCTATAAACAATACTATAAGTACAAACACATTCCAAAGGTTTGCCATATTAAACTGCACGATAAGGTATAGCAAGAATCCTGCAATACATTGAATAATTAAACCTGTTTGTAAAAGTGTTTGTGCGTGGTATCTTTTCAATAAAAACGTATTGGAAAAAGAAAAGATGATATTAAGGACAATATTTGCTCCAAAAAAGATGGAGAAATAGGATGCTTTTACCTTAAAATATTCCAAATAAATAAATGAGGCACTGGTTATAAATACGAATAAACCAGAAAAAGATAAGCTAACAGCCAATAATAATAAAACAGAAGTTTTATCTAAAAAGAATAATTTATACTTTTCAAAAAATTGATTTAAGGTAATTTTTTTCGTGATATATTCGGGTTTACGCGACTCTGGTATGCATAAACTAAAACTTGTAAAAAGCACCAGTGCAAACAGGGCCATAAAATAAAATACTGTGGTCCAATTCCCGTAATGTATTAATACCGAACCTAAAATAGGAGCAATTAAAGGTGCTAACATGGTAATCATAGAAGTAATGGTAATTAGTCGTGCCACTTGTTCTTCTTTATACCAGTCTTTAATAAACAAGTTAGAAGTTACAGTTGCAAATCCACCACCAAAAGCTTGTGTAAATCGCAATAACAAAATTAAATCTATAGAGGAACAAAACGGAATACTTAAAGCCGATAGGCCATATAATACAACTCCTAACATGGCGATATATTTTCTACCAAAGGCATCAGATAAAGGTCCTCCAAAAAAGTTCCCAACAGCAAACCCTAAAAAGTATAGCGTTACGGTGAGTTCGACCACGTGGATACTGATTCCAAAATAAGTAGCCATATCGGGCATGGCAGCCAAATAAGAATCTGTGGCAAAAGGGGATAAGGTGCTTAATGCAGCCAAAAATAAACTAACAATACCTATTTTATTAATATTGACGTGAAGCGTCTTCATATTCTTTTTTGTGCAAAGGTAGGAGAGGCAAACGGACATTTAACAATTAAAAATAAAGTAAAAATGATACTTTTTAAGGTTGTTTTCTGTAGGCTAGAGGGGTTTGGTTTTCGTTATTTTTAAAGAATTTTATAAAATTAGTGGCTTCATCAAATCCCATTTGATGCGCAATGGCTTCGACAGATAACGAAGTTTGAATTAATAGGGATTTAGCTCTCAGCATTTGATAATTCGAAAGTATTTTTTTAGCCGTTAAACCAGTAGCACGCTTTACGCATTCCGATAAATATATGGGGCTAATATTTAATTGATTAGCGTATTCTGAAATAGAATTATACCCCTCGTCTTCTTGAAGAATTAACTCTTCAAATCTAATCGTGATTTCTTCGTAACGCTTTAATCTTAAATTGGCTGAATTGTCTTTTAAAATCCGTTTCAGATAATTTAAAAGAATGATGAGATAGCCTTGAATAATTTCGAAACTTTGTGCGTCGTGATGTTCATGTTCCGTATAAATATGTTCTAAAATAGACTTTACATAAGCCTGCTCATTGACATTTAATTTATAGGCAGGTTGAGACTTTAACTTAAAAAATGAAAATTCGTGCTGTATGTTATACTGATGTTTTTGAGGCGAAAAAAAATTGGAATCAAACAGAATAGATACACCTATGGGCTGAGTTTTCCTATTTATGGAAAGCGATTGCATTGGCGATGTAAAGGTTATTGTATTATTTAAATCCTGTATAGTAGTATGTCCAATTTGAACTTTATTGCTATTTTCTTCAAAGAACGAGATTTCGAAAAACCGTTTAAAATGAGGAAAAGTAGCTTGGTGTATTCCGTAATTAATCTCGTCGAATTTGAATATAAAAAAGTCAGGGAAGACCATTTTACGCGATATCTTTAAAGCCGCTAAAAGTTCTTCTATAGAATTAAATACATTCATTTAAGCATGTGTATTACAAATGTTTAATCGCTGTCGATAACGCTTAAGGCTAGCCGGATTTTAAAATAATCTAACTGCTCGTCAAAATACTCATAAAAGGCTTTTAAGGAGGTAGATCCTTCAATTTGTTTTTTGGCTTGTTTAACGTCTTCAACTTCGCGTTTAGATACAAAATCGTAAATATTTATATCTTTTCCGTCACTGTAAAGCTTGGCTATATGCGAGTAAATAGTCGTGTCGCGAAGTTTTCTTTGCATAGATATTTCTTCTACAGACAAGCCTTTTTTATACAAATCGTAAGTCACTAAATGGGTAGCGCGTTTTTTCTCCTTTTTTAGTTTGGCACCTAAGAAATTTAAAATTTCTTCAATAAACTCATCGCCATACGTTTCTGCTTTATGTTGTCCTACACCGCTAACATCCATCATTTCCATAATGCTCATAGGTCGTACACGTTCCATTTCAATTAATGTTTTATCACTAAAAATTAAATACGCCGGAATGTTCTCTTCTTTAGATATTTTATAACGTAATTGGCGCAAGCGTTCAAATAAACTATCGGGAGTAGCTTTGGTTTTTCCGCGTTTCGTTTTGGTTCGTTTTGGTTTCTCAACCGTTTTAGGCTCGGCAATATGTACGGGTCGTGTTAAAGATACTTTAGCACCCTTAAACAACACGTTGTTAGAAAATTCGGTAAGTTGTAGGGCGTTGTTTTTATGAAAAGCAATCTCGCAATACCCTTGATTAATAAGTTGAATTACAAAATGCTGCCAATCTTTCCAGGCAATATCTTTACCAATACCAAAGGTTTTTAGTTTATCGTAACCTTTTTCTAAGACATTGGCATTATGAGAACCTCGAAGCACATCTAAAATGGTACCTATAGCTTCTTGTTCTTTTAAGCGATATACCGCCGATAGTATTTTTTGGGCAATAATTGTCCCATCGAAAATTTGTGGCGGATTTTTACACACATCGCAATTCCCACAATTTTCTTCTAAAAGTTCACCAAAATAGCTCAATAGAATTTTACGGCGACAAGTTGTTGCTTCACTAAATTGTTTCATACGCTCCAATTTAGCAATCTGAACTTCTTCATTTGACGCTCCAGAAGCAAACCGGCGTAATTGAATAACATCTGCATAACTGTGAAACAGTAGGGCATGGGCTTGTAATCCATCACGACCACCACGACCAATTTCTTGATAGTAGCCCTCAATATTTTTTGGCATGTTATGGTGAATCACCCAACGTACATTCGACTTGTCAATACCCATTCCAAAGGCCACAGTAGCACAAACCACTTGCGTAGTATCGTACACAAAATCTTCTTGAACTTTATTGCGCTCATTAAAATTTAATCCCGCATGATACGCCGTTGCGGGTACGCCATTGCTATTTAATTTCTTAGCTAGCTCTTCTGTATTTTTTCTACTTAAACAATAAATAATTCCAGATTGGTTAGGGCGTTTTTTAACAAAGCTGATGATTTGCTTCACTTTCTCTGTTCCCGAACGCACTTCTAAAGAAATGTTCTGTCTGTCGAAAGACGAAATAAATTGTTGGGCATACGGAATTTCTAACTGATCTAGAATATCTTGACGTGTGGCTTTATCGGCTGTTGCTGTTAAAGCTATAATAGGAATACTTGGCAACGATTTTTTTAAAAACCCGAGTTGCTGATATGAGGGTCTAAAATCGTGACCCCAAGACGAAATGCAATGAGCTTCATCTATAGCGATACAACTAATATATCGCGCATTTAGGATGTTAGATAAGCCCGATAGACTTTCGGGTGCCACGTAAAGCAATTTCAATTTATGGTTAACTACTTGTTCTAAAATAGCGGTTTGCTCTTCGCTAGACTGACTACTATTAAAAAAATGAGCAGGAATACCATTTGCTCGTAACCCATCTACCTGATCTTTCATTAAAGCAATTAAGGGCGAAACTACTAGAGTAACGCCTTCAAAAATTAAAGCAGGAATCTGAAAACAAATCGATTTACCTCCTCCGGTTGGCATAATCACTAAAGCATCATTACCATTTAAAACATGAGTTATAATATCGTGTTGTTGGGCACGAAATCCGTCATAACCAAAGTGTCTTTTTAATGCAGGAAGTAATTTATCTTTAAAATCGGGTAGTGGCATGCTTTAATTTTATGAAGCTGCAAAATTAAGGGAAAGCATTTATAAAATGGCATTTCTTTATTTTAATTTCTTTTTAAGATCATGATGTTATTCTATAAAAATTATTATAAGTTTGTAATAATTAAAATAAACTTTAGGAGTAACTACATTGTAGTTTGAGAAATATCCTTTGAACCTGACGCTGTTCATACAGCCGGAGGAAAAAGTTAAGTCTTTTCAAAATTATCTCAAATAATCGTTAATTATCTTTAGCGGTTAGTCCCTTAAAAGTTTATGGTAAAATATCTAAAATTATGATATCTATACGCGTAAACGATTCTGAACAACAACTTGCCAAACACAGCAGTTTAGCAACACTAATGCATCACATTAATCCGACAGCCTCAGGCATGGCTGTAGCGGTAAATAATCAAGTCGTTCCAAAAACAAATTGGGAGCAAACCGAATTGTTTGAAAACGATGCGGTGCTTATTATTACAGCTACACAAGGCGGATAAATCAGAATATTACACTTATAGACTCTAATTGAAGGAATCCATTAACCTTGGCAAAGTCGCTATGATTTTGTCGAACAAACTGATGTAATACAATGAAAAAGAAAGACACAGCCCCACAGCAAGGCGTTACCCGACAACCATTTCCAAATTCAAAAAAAGTGTATGTACAAGGGTCGTTATTTCCAGAACTAAAAGTGGCTATGCGTGAAATTGCGCTTAGTGATACGGTAGATTCTATGACGAAACAAAAAACACCAAACCCACCTGTTACGGTGTATGATACTTCTGGGCCATATTCCGATTTAGACATAGACATTAACGTACATAAAGGTATAGAACGCATTCGGGAGCCTTGGGTGTTAAAACGTGGTGATGTTGAACAATTAGATGCCTTTTCGTCGCAATATTGTAACGAACGTTTAGCCGATAAGAGCTTAGACCATTTGAGATTCTCTGAACTTAAAAAACCTTTACGCGCTAAACCTGGTAAAAATGTATCTCAAATGCATTATGCCAGACAAGGTATTATTACTCCAGAAATGGAATATGTAGCCATTCGTGAAAACCAAAAAATAGACGAAGCTATTCGTTTGTCCGAACAACATAAAGGTCAGGATTTTGGGGCGTCTATTCCTCAAAAAATTACAGCAGAATTCGTGCGCGAAGAAATTGCTCGTGGCCGCGCGGTGTTGCCTTCAAACATCAATCATCCAGAAAGCGAACCCATGATTATTGGACGTAATTTTCTAGTAAAAATTAATGCAAACATCGGGAATTCTGCAACCACGTCTAGCATAGAAGAAGAAGTAGAAAAAGCCGTGTGGGCATGCCGTTGGGGTGCCGATAATATTATGGATTTATCTACCGGTGAAAATATTCATGAAACTCGCGAGTGGATTATCAGAAACTCACCAGTACCTATCGGAACTGTACCAATCTATCAAGCGTTAGAAAAGGTAAACGGTAAAGCCGAAGACTTAACTTGGGAGATTTTCCGTGATACATTAATCGAGCAAGCCGAGCAAGGTGTCGATTATTTTACCATTCATGCCGGAGTACGTTTACGCTATGTGCCTATGACGGCAAAACGCATTACAGGAATTGTATCTCGTGGTGGCTCGATTATGGCAAAATGGTGTTTAGCACATCATAAAGAGAGTTTTTTATATACCCATTTTGAAGAGATTTGCGAGATTATGAAAACCTACGATGTGGCCTTCTCTTTAGGCGATGGGTTACGTCCAGGTTGTATTGCCGATGCGAATGACGAAGCTCAATTTGCAGAATTAGAAACGCTTGGTGAACTTACAAAAATAGCTTGGAAACACGATGTGCAAACCTTTATTGAAGGCCCTGGACACGTACCAATGCATATGATAAAAGCTAATATGGACAAGCAATTAGAAGCTTGCGAAGAAGCACCATTTTACACCTTAGGCCCATTAACCACCGATATTGCACCGGGTTACGACCACATTACCTCGGGCATTGGAGCCGCTATGATTGGTTGGTTTGGTTGCGCCATGTTGTGCTACGTAACACCTAAGGAACATTTAGGTTTACCTAATAAAGACGATGTGCGTACCGGCGTAGTCACCTATAAATTAGCAGCACATGCGGCCGATTTAGCTAAAGGACATCCAGGCGCTCAGCACCGCGACGACGCCTTAAGTAAAGCACGATTTGAATTCCGTTGGGAAGACCAATTTAATTTGGCTTTAGACCCAGAATTAGCACGCGAATATCACGATGAAACATTGCCTGCCGAAGGCGCTAAAATTGCTCATTTCTGTTCGATGTGCGGACCAAAATTCTGCTCGATGAAAATTTCTCAAGAAGTTCGTGATTTTGCTGCCGTAAACGAAATTAAAGACGACGAAGTTTTTGCCAAAGGCATGCAAGAAAAATCAGAAGAATTTAAAAATAAAGGTAGCGAAGTATATCTTTAAAACAGGATTTTGGGGGTTACCGCGCTAACAAGCGCGGTCGGGCCTTCCGCTATATCTTTTGCAAAAAAGCAAAAGGATGCCGCTGCAGTCCCTAACCCAGAATTCTGTTTAATTGTACAGAAGTAATTTCAAACAAAAACATCTAACATTACTAAAGATAGCCTTATATGATTGTTCTAATAGCCCCTGAAACTGACATCCCACAAGAAATTGAAATTTTACATCAGTTGTTTAATGCAGGCTTACAGTATTATCATTTAAGAAAACCAGAAAAGAGCTTCGATGCACATGCCGAGTATCTTAATCAAATCGATACCGCATTTCATAATAGAATTGTGGTGCATGATCATCATGACTTAATAAATAGCTATAATTTAAAAGGCATTCATTTTCAAGAACAAAAGCGCAAAGACCACATTGAAAATCCCGGACAATACTTTAAAACCCTTAATATGTTTGGAAAAACGATAAGTTCTTCTTTTCACGAACCAGAAGACTTGGCTGCTTGTTATTTTGAATTTGATTATCATTTATTAAGTCCAGTGTTTTCATCCATTTCTAAACAAGGTTATGAAGGTCGGGGTTTTGATGTTAACCATATCGATAAAACCATAATTGGTATGGGTGGTGTAACAGCAGATAATATAGACCGTTTTAAAGCTTTAGGATACAAAGGTGTAGGTGTTTTAGGAGGTATTTGGAATAGTGAAAATCCGGTGGAGGTGTTTATAGAAATGCAGAAACAGTTTTGAAATTAAATTCCAAAATAATGAGACCCTGAACAAATTTCAGGGTGACGGTAAATTCAACTTTTAGAAATAGATAGATGTTTGTTACGTCATGCTGAACTAGTTTCAGCATCACATTACAAGTATAAATATGGTTAGGATTATAATTAAATCGTGGAAATAAATGATGAGTCCCTGAACTAAATTTAGGGTGACGATATATTGAACTTTTAGAAATAGAGAGATGTTGGTCACGTCATGCTGAACCCGTTTCAGCATCACATTACAATATGGTTAGGACTAAAAATAAATCGTGGAAATAAATAATGAGACCCTGAACTAAATTCAGGGTGATGATATATTGAACTTTTAGAAATAGAGAGATGTTGGTTACGTCATGCTGAACTGGTTTCAGCATCACAAAGCGAGAATACATATGATTTAAGAAATACAAAATGAGCACCAAAACACACATACTTACCATTGCCGGATTGGACCCCTCAAGTGGCGCAGGAATCACTTCAGATATTAAAACGTTTGAGGCACACGGTCTCTATGGGTTGTCGGTTTGTACTGCGGTAACTGTTCAAAACGATATCGATTTTAAAGATTGTATTTGGATAGAAGAATCTGTAATCATTAATCAAATTAAAATCTTATTTGAGCGTTTTACTATTTCTGTGGTAAAAATTGGAATTATAGAATCCTGGGACGTCTTGTTAAAGGTTACCAATGCTCTTTTACAATTAAACCCAAACATTAAAATTATTTTAGATCCTATTTTAAAAGCGAGTAGTGGCTATGATTTTCATGATAAAATGAACATGGAATTATTCGATTCAGTTTTAAAGAATTGTTATTTTATCACACCAAATTATGATGAAATTCAAGCCTTTTTTTCCAATAAAACCATTTCGGAAACCATAGAATATATTTCAAGCAAAACTAATATCTATTTAAAAGGAGGTCATCGTAACGACAAAAAAGGTTGGGATGAAATTTATTACAGTGGCATTGTGCAAGTTAATTTACAGCCAGGTTTAGACCACATACATGAAAAACATGGAAGCGGTTGTGTATTAGCTTCAGCCTTAGCATCTAATATTTCAAAAAACATGGAATTAGAAGATGCGTGCCGACTGGCAAAACAATATACGGAACACTTTTTAAATTCGAATGAATCTTTATTAGGAACACATACTAGAATTCAGAATGAAGAATTTAAGACATTAGAAAACCAATAAAATTCTTATCAATTATGAACATAAGCAAACTACATTATATAACACAAGGTGAAACACCAGAACAACATTTAGACTATATCCAGAAAGCCTGTACTTCGGGATCTGATTGGATACAGTTGCGAATGAAAAATGTCGATGAAGCCATTGTGTTAAAAACGGCCGAAAAAGCCAGAGAAATTACATCGCATTTTCAAACCCGATTAATTATAAACGATTATTATAAAATTGCAAAAACTGTAAATGCCGATGGTGTGCATTTAGGAAAATCTGATGCTTGTCCGTTAGAAGTTCGGGAGTATTTAGGAAAATGGTATAGCATAGGAGGAACAGCCAATACTTTAGAAGATTGTAAAAATCTATTAGAAAAAAAAGTCGATTATATTGGCCTAGGACCTTTTCGCTTTACAACGACCAAATCTAATTTAAGTCCGATTCTGGGTCTAGATGGCTATAAAAACATTATTACAGCCTTGCAAACAACATGTCCGATAATAGCTATTGGGGGTATTACTTTAGAGGATCTACCAGAATTAATGGATACCGGAATTTACGGCGTAGCATTATCGGGGGCCATTACCCAAAATTTTAATAGTATTAATACGGTAAACAAATTACTTAAAACCCCTGCCACACAGGAGCAAAAGTATACGTTTGATAAAGACTAAAAACTTATGACCGATATTTTAAACATAGCAGATAAATCATTTTCAAGTAGACTTTTTACAGGAACAGGAAAGTTTAGTTCGTCTACTATAATGAAGGATGCCATTTTAGCTTCAGAAAGTGAATTGGTAACCGTTGCCTTGAAACGTGTAGATGTACATAATGAACACGACGATTTATTAACGCATTTAAATCATGACAGCATTCATTTGTTACCTAATACGTCTGGGGTAAGAACGGCGGAAGAAGCAGTGTTCGCTGCTCAATTATCGCGTGAAGCACTTCAAACCAATTGGGTGAAATTAGAAATTCATCCCGACCCAAAATATTTATTACCAGATCCTATAGAAACACTTAAAGCAGCCGAAATACTAGTTAAAGCGGGTTTTGTGGTGATGCCTTATATTCATGCAGACCCCGTTTTATGCAAGCGTTTAGAAGATGTTGGTGTACAATGTGTGATGCCTTTAGGAGCGCCTATTGGAAGTAATAAAGGTTTAAAAACCTTAGAATTTTTAGAAATTATTATAGCTCAAAGTACCGTTCCTGTTATTGTAGATGCAGGTATTGGAAGTCCGTCGCATGCGGCTCATGCCATGGAATTAGGAGCAGATGCGGTTTTGGTAAATACAGCTATTGCGGTGTCTCAAAATCCAGTTGCCATGGGGCGTGCATTTAAGTTAGCCGTAGAAGCAGGGCGTATGGCGTATCTGGCTAAATTGGCTTCTGTAAAACCTATAGCCGAAGCTAGTAGTCCATTAACCAGTTTTTTAAATCTTTAAAATATGAGTCATTTTAAAACGGTTTTAGATACTTATAATTGGGACGACACGCTTCAAAGTATTTACAATAAAACAGCAGATGATGTTGTACAGGCATTGGGTAAAGATAAGCGCGATTTAGAGGATTTTAAAGCGTTAATTTCCCCTGCAGCATCTTCTTATTTAGAAGAAATGGCACAACTGAGTCAGCAGCTTACTAAAAAGCGTTTTGGGAACACCATACAAATGTATGCCCCAATGTATTTAAGTAACGAGTGCCAAAATATTTGTACCTATTGTGGTTTTAGTATGACTAATAAAATTCCGCGTAGAACCTTAACCGATGCCGAAATTTTAAAAGAAACGGCCTATTTAAAATCGAAAGGTTACGACCATATTTTATTGGTTACTGGAGAAGCCAATAAAACCGTAGGCGTACAGTATCTTAAACATGCCATAGAGCTTATTCGTTCTCAATTTTCAAACATCACGATAGAAGTACAGCCATTAGACCAAGACGAATACGAGCTTCTTATCGAGCAAGGTTTGTATGCTGTTTTAGTGTATCAGGAAACGTATCATCGCGATGAGTATAAAAAGCATCACCCAAAAGGAAAAAAATCTAATTTCGATTACCGATTAGATACTCCAGACCGCCTAGGTAAAGCGGGCATTCATAAAATAGGTTTAGGAAGTTTATACGGCTTAGAGGACTGGCGTGCCGATAGTTTTTTTACAGCACTTCATTTTAAATATCTTCAAAAAACCTATTGGAAAACAAAATATTCCATGTCTTTTCCACGATTACGACCATTTTCTGGAGGGTTAGAACCCAAAGTAGAAATGACCGATCGCGATTTGGTACAGCTTATTTGTGCCTATAGATTGTTGGATGAAGATTTAGAATTATCGATGTCCACAAGAGAAAGTGAAATCTTTCGCGATCATATCGTTAACCTAGGAATTACCTCTATAAGTGCAGAATCGAAAACTAATCCTGGAGGCTACGTCGTAGAAAAACAATCTTTAGAACAATTTGAAATATCCGATGAACGCCCAACAGAAGTGATTGCAGACATGCTAAAATCGAAAGGTCTAGAAGTTGTTTGGAAAGATTGGGAAAACAATTGGCAATAATTTGTATTTTTATAGCATGCTAAATAAGGAAGAACTTTTACAATATAGACGCCATTTGACTTTGGAAGACATTGGCGATAAAGGACAAAATAAATTAAAAAGCGCTAAAGTTTTAGTGGTTGGTGCTGGCGGTTTAGGTTGCCCAATTTTACAATATTTAACAGCAGCGGGGGTAGGAACTATCGGTATTATCGATCATGATACTGTAGATCAGTCTAACCTGCAACGTCAAATTTTATATAGTTTTGATGATATTGGCAAATTTAAGGTATCGTGTGCTATTTCAAAATTAGAACGTCTTAATAGGTTTGTGAAATTTAAGGCCTATATAGAGCGTTTAACTAAAGCAAACGCTTTAAAAATTTTTAAGTCTTATGATATTATTGTAGACGGGACCGATAATTTTAATACCCGTTATTTGGTAAACGATGCTGCGGTTTTAAGCGAAAAACCAGTGGTTTTCGGGTCGATTTTTAAATTCGAAGGGCAGGTTTCTGTTTACAATTATAAAAATGGACCCACTTATAGATGTTTATTTCCTAAGCCACCAGAAGATGCTTTAAATTGTGAAGAAGCTGGTGTACTAGGTGTATTACCGGGAATTATTGGTTGTTTACAAGCAAATGAAGTTATTAAAATGATTTGTGAGATAGGAGAGGTGCTATCTGGTAAATTGTTAGTGCTTAATACCCTAACCATGAATCAAAATATTTTAGCTTACGATAAAACAGTACATGCACATGTTACCTATATTGCCGATGTAAATGAAGCTTGTGACATTAATGAACCTTTAAAATATTTAACTTTCGATGAGTATTTGAAACATAAAGAAGATTTCTTTTTGTTAGATGTACGCACCTTGAAAGAGCACAATATGTTTCATTTATCTCACGATTATCATATTCCGCTTAAGGAGTTACACGAGCGATATTTTGAATTAAAAACAGAAAAGCCAATTTTGGTATATTGCCAATCGGGCAGACGTAGCGCTCAAGCAATTAAATTATTAAAAAAATTAAACGTAAATAATAAGTTGTATAATTTAAAGAACGGACTGCAACATCCTATAGCTTAAGTCCACCATACTACAAAACATTTTTTAGTAATACCATTGGGGTATTTAATCCAGCATAAAGGAGCTATTTGTTTTGCAATGAGAGGCTCTAAACGTAATAAAAAATTAGAAAAGCTTAGCCAAGGTATTTGTGTTTCTATGTCGCATAACCAATTGACTTTTTTGGGTATAAAAAATTTACAAGTGCTTAAAAGATGCACCTCAGAATAAGAAATATAAAACCCTGTAACACAATCAGGGTTTAGCTCTTTAAAAACATCTTTTAAAGCCGTAAGTGGTAAAAATAATTGAGCTTTAAACAAAACGCGTTGTTGAAGTTGTTTAGTTGAAATTCCTAAGGCTTCTAATTGATTTTGGGTTTCCTGTTTGTAGAGAAGTGGTAATTGCTTGTGTTTTAGTTTGTTAATTTTTTCAATAAAGCTGTCTTTTCTATTGGGACCAATCCAATGCTCAAACTCAGTTTGTCCAACTTTTGGATCGTATAAATAAAACTTATAAACTATTTCTATATGGTAAAGGGTGTTGTGGTGCCTTAAAATACAATCTATTTCACCTAAAGTTGTTTTATCTTTCTGAATTTGAAGGTTTTCGGCTAAAAAGTCGATGTTTTTACACTGGTTTAATTCGAAAAACACAAATTGTTCTACAAGTTTACCTAAACGAAGGCCTTCTTCAACCCGAATATTTAGATTTGAAAAGTTAGAATTAGGTATTTTAAATTGCTCTAATTCTAAACTGTTTTTCCCCGTCCATAGCAGTGGTGTATTGAAATACCCGTGATATTGTTTTTCATTTTCTGTCATGGATTTGTCCGTTTTAAAACAGGCTAAAAGGTCGTAAAAATAATTTCCTTAGATACATTCTAAATTCTTACAAAAGTGTTAAATTTTCATAATTTTTCTTTATTTTTACATAAGCAAAAACAATAGTATTTTGGCAAATCACTTTCTTCCGGATAAAAATTCTAAATGGCTACCAATATCCATCGTAATTTTAGGTAGTATTGTTGGGCTTGGATTGTTTCTAGCTAAAGAATCGGAAATTGTCTCTTACATGACAGACGACCCTAAAGCTTGTGTTAATTGCCACGTTATGACTTCTGAATATAATAGTTGGATGCATAGTTCGCATAGAGAGATGGCATCATGTAACGATTGCCATGTCCCTCACGATAATATTGCAAATACCTACTATTTTAAAGCGAAAGATGGTTTGTATCATGCCTCGGTGTTTACCATGCGTATGGAGCCTCAAGTCATTACAATGAAAGAAGCTTCGGCAGAGGTGGTTCAACAAAATTGTGTACGCTGCCACGAACAACAAATTACAGACCCTAAATTATCGAGTTGGGTTGAATCTCATAAGACCAACAGAACAGAGCGCCAATGTTGGAGCTGTCATCAAGAAGTTCCACACGGAAAAGTTCACGGATTAAATAGTACAAGATATACCATAGCACCTATTCCAACCGATCAAGAGAAAGATGTTGTTCCTGAATGGTTGAAAAAAGAAATTAAAAATAATTAAATTGTAATCACATGAAAAATTGGATCTTATTTGTCATAACCGCAATAGTAGTTTTTCTACTAGGTATGCTAGCTTCAAGTGTAATTAACAGGAAGAGTGAGGCTAAATTTGCTTATGTTCCACAGGTTAAAATTTCGGAAAATGAACCTAGGAATGAAATTTGGGGTAAAAATTTCCCAAAAGAATACCAGTCTTACATTCAAACTTTAGATACGTCTTTTGCTTCGTTTCAAGGAGGAAGTAAAACGATCGATATGTTAGAGGAAGATCC
The DNA here is from genome assembly GCF_001685485.1 of Formosa haliotis. NCBI lineage: Bacteria > Pseudomonadati > Bacteroidota > Flavobacteriia > Flavobacteriales > Flavobacteriaceae > Formosa > Formosa haliotis. Next base: position 420,467 of record NZ_BDEL01000001.1, read on the forward strand.
TAGATTAGTGGTGTTATGGGCTGGTTACGCATTCTCTAAAGATTACAACCAAGGTCGGGGGCACTACTATGCTGTTGATGATGTAAGAAATATTTTAAGAACCGGTGCACCTAAAGGGGAAGGCGATGGCCCTATGCCTGCAACGTGTTGGACTTGTAAAAGTCCAGATGTACCGCGTTTAATGAACGAAAAAGGTGTTGCCGAATTTTATAGCGGAAAATGGGCCGATAAAGGTAGTGAAATTGTAAACCCTATTGGTTGTGCCGATTGTCATGACTCTAAAGATATGAGCTTACAGATTACAAGACCGGCTTTAGTTGAAGCTTTCGAGAGTATGGGGAAAGACATCAACCAAGCCACTCATAACGAAATGCGTTCTTTGGTTTGTGCGCAATGTCACGTAGAGTATTACTTCAATAAAAATTTACCAGGAAAAGAAGGTGTACCCTATTTAGTATTTCCATGGAAAAATGGAATGTCAGCTGAAAATATGGAAGAATATTACGACGAAATAGAATTTAGCGATTGGACACACGAACTAAGTAAAGCACCAATGTTAAAGGCACAACACCCTGGTTACGAAACGTATTTAACAGGTGTACATGCCGACAGAGGAGTGTCTTGTGCGGATTGCCATATGCCATATAAAACAGAAGGAGGTCAAAAATTTACAGATCACCATATCCAATCACCTTTAAATAATGTAGCCAATTCGTGCCAAGTGTGTCACCGTCAGGAAGCAGATAAGTTAATCGAGAATGTTTATTCTAGACAAACTAAATCTATGGAGTCGCGTTTAAAACTTGAAGATGCTTTAGTAAAAGCGCATCTAGAAGCTAAAAAAGCGTGGGATTTAGGTGCTACCGAAGAGCAAATGAAACCTATCTTAATGGATATTCGCCATGCACAATGGCGTTGGGATTATGCAGCAGCATCTCATGGTGCATCATTCCATGCCCCTGTAGAAATAGGGCGTGTTATTACTTCAGGATTAAATGTCGCTGCAGATGCGCGTATTAAATTGGCTAGGCTGTTAGCTTCTTTAGGTTTCGAAGGAGAGTTTGATTACCCAGATATTTCTACTAAGCATAAAGCACAACAATTTATTGGTATCGATTTAGAGAAATTAAAAGCTGAAAAAGAAGAATTCAAGAAAAATGTCATTCCAGTTTGGTTAGAAACCGCTAAAGAACGCGAAGCTAAAATGGGCGTTGAACAAGTGACAATGAATCATTAAAATACACAAGTTACTACTACTAAACCTCATGACGATTTGATATTTTCATGAGGTTTCTCATATATACAAACTATGAATAAATTACTCCGAATTCTTTTTTCACCTGCAATAGCCTTAGTTTTATTACTCATTTTTGCTGTTTCCATGGCAGCAGCTACATTTATAGAAAACGATTTTAGCACGCAAACCGCAAGAACATTAATTTATAATGCTTGGTGGTTCGAAATGGTCATGCTGTTACTATCTCTAAATTTTATTGCAAATATTTTCAAATATAAATTATACCGTAAAGGTAAAATTCCGGTATTACTATTTCATATCGCTTTTGTTATTATCATTATTGGTGCAGCAATTACCCGTTTTACTGCTTACGAGGGGATCATGAGGATTAGAGAAGGAGCAACATCTAACACCATTGTTTCCGATAGAAATTTTATTCAATTGCATGCAAGCACAGATAGTACAGTCGCATTAAATGCCAAAAAAGAAATCTATTTTTCGCCGTTAAAGGATAATAGTTTCACGCTTGAAGAAAGTCTTCAAGACCATGACATTGAAGTGTCGTTTAAAGATTTTATTGCCGATGCTAAATTAGATTTAAAAGAAGTTGAAACCGGTGGTGAAAATATTTTACAAATTGTAGTCTCTGAAGGTGAAGGTAGAGAAAATCGTTTACTAAAGAAAGGGGATGTTACACGAGTAGGGATGCACCGTCATGAAATTACATTTGATAATGAATTACCTGAAGCCTTAAACATTAGGGAAGGTGTAAATGGCTTAGAAATTAAAGCACCTCACGACTTAAGCTTTTTTATTATGGCCGAAGAGAAAGCTGGAAGTTTAACTCCAAACGTTTGGCATCCTATGACGCTAAGAACGCTTTATCGTATGGGAGATATAGCTGTTGTTCCTATGGTGCATCATAAAAGTGCTGCTATGGGTTGGGTAACAGGTTCTGAAAAACCAAAAGATAATAAGGATAATATTGATGACATTGTTGTGCTAGATGTAACGGTCGATGGGAAAACCGAAGAAATGGAATTGTTATATCGCCATGGTTTTCTACCCATTGCAGAAACAAAAACTATTAATGGAGTTAACGTTACTGTGTCTTACGGTGCAACTCCAATCCTAACGCCTTTTACCATAAAGTTAGATGATTTTGAATTAGAACGTTATCCAGGTTCTACCAGTCCGTCATCATATTCCAGTGATATTACAGTTGAAAACAAAGCTAAAAACGAAGCCTTTTCGTATAAAATTTATATGAATAACGTTTTAGATTATGGTGGTTACAGGTTTTTTCAAGCGTCTTATGATACCGATGAGAAAGGAACTGTTTTAGCTGTAAATCATGATATGCCAGGTACTATAGTAACGTATATCGGTTATTTTTTAATGAGTCTTGGGATGCTTTGGACATTATTCGGAAAAGGGTCGCGTTTTGCCTTAATTCAGCGAAAATTGAAGAAATTGAAAAAACAAAAGGTAATAACAGCCTTGCTTTTATTGTGTACATTAAGTGTAATGCAAGCTAATAATATCGATAAAAAAACAGATAGTCTTGCAAAAACACAAATTATAGATAAACACCATGCCTCGTTATTTGGTCGATTAATGGTACAGGATTTAGACGGACGGATAAAGCCTATTAATTCTTTAGCTTCAGAATTTTTAAGAAAAATTTCACGACGCCCGTATTATAAATCAGAAAGTGTACGATTAGATGCCAATCAAACATTCTTAGCTTTACATGCTAATCCCGAGGTTTGGTCACTAATTCCATTAATAAAAATAGACCCAGAAAAGGGTGGGACGATCTATAAAGATCTGGAACAAACTTCCGATCATTTAGTGGCTTTTAGTCAGTTTATTAAAAATGATGGCGACTATTTATTAGAACAAGCTGTTGCCGAAGCGAATACTAAAAAACCAGCCGAGCGCAGTGAATTCGATAAAGAAATGCTTAAAGTAGACGAGCGATTCAATATTTTATACAATGTGTTTTCTGGTAACTATTTAAAAATTTTTCCGCTTAAAGACGATCCTACAAAAACATGGTATAGTTATTCGCACGATTTTAAAAATTTCTCTGCTGAAGATGCCGATTTTGCAAAAGGCATTTTACCGATATATTTTAGAGATATTTATAATGCGAAATCAAGTGGAGATTGGGTACCTGCAGAAAACGATTTAGCTTATATCAAGAAATATCAAGAAGTGCTTGCCCCAGAAATAATGCCAAGTAGTCAACACCTAGAAGCAGAATTATGGTATAACGAGCTAAATGCTTATTTCTGGTTGTTTCAAGCCTATTGGACTCTTGGATTTGTTTTACTTGTAATAGCCATTTCTCGAATTTTTTCAACAAAAAAATACATCAATACCATATTTAATGTGTTGGTTGTTATTACGCTGGTCGCCTTTATTATACATACCGGAAACTTGGCTTTACGTTGGTATGTGGCCCAACATGCGCCTTGGAGTAACGGTTACGAAATGATTACGTTTGTGGCGTGGTCCATTATGTTATTTGGTATTATTTTTTATAAAAAATCTGATTTTGCTTTACCCTTAGCTACACTATTTGCGGGAACCTTATTATTTGTAAGTTATTTAGATTGGCTTAGTCCAGAAATCACCAATTTAATGCCTGTACTTAAATCGTATTGGTTAAAAATTCATGTAGCCACAATTATTAGTAGTTATGCGCCTTTAGCATTATCGGCCTTATTAGGATTTATGGCCATGTTACTTATAATTTTTAAAACTAAAAAGAATGCAGAACAAATAGATATTAGAATAAAAGAATTGACTTATATCAATGAGCTTTCCATGACCATAGGATTATTTGTTTTATCTATAGGAACCTTTTTAGGAGGTGTTTGGGCAAATGAATCTTGGGGACGCTATTGGGCTTGGGATCCAAAGGAAACTTGGGCGTTAATAAGTATAATCGTGTATGCCATCGTTTTACACTTACATTTTGTTCCAAAACTTAATAACCGCTATGTTTTAAATATGGTGAGTGTTTTTGCCTTTTTCTCGATTATAATGACCTCATTTGGAGTAAATTATTATTTATCGGGTTTACATTCTTATGCGACCGGAGATCCTGTACCAATTCCAAAATTTGTATATGTTTTAGTAGCCATAGTTTGTATTATTAGTGTTGTGGCTTATTTTAAATACAATAGTTTTAGAGCCAAATCTAAAAGTAAAAACTAGTCTGAAACTTAAAATATAAATAAGTTAGAACGCTCATAATTAGCAAGTTATTTTTGCTGATTAGGTTTGTATAAAAATGATTTTCAACCAATTAAAGGTCTAATTAAATCTATTCTGATAATTTATTAGGAAATATGCACAAAAACCCTAGAAAAGGCCTTATTTTTGCATTCCTTAAATGTTATTATCAATGTCAGTTACAGCTACAGAATTAGCAGAAAGAAACGCCGGAAAAGATTTATATAGTTACCAACGTGGAGCCATAAACAAAATATTTAAATGTTTTGAAGAAGCACCAGAAGACTATCATTTATTATATCAATTACCAACCGGAGGTGGGAAAACTGTAATCTTTTCTGAAATTGTTAGACAATACCTAAAACATCATAATAAAAAGGTGCTTGTAATGACGCACCGTATCGAATTATGTAAACAAACTTCGGGAATGTTAACCGAGTTTGGAGTGTCTAATAAAGTGATTCACAGTAAAGCAAACCTCGACGACCAAGCCGATTACAGTTGCTTTGTTGCCATGGTTGAAACCTTAAATAACAGGTTAAATGATGACAAACTAGATATTTCTGATATCGGTTTAGTTATTATTGATGAGGCCCACTATAACTCCTTTACTAAACTGTTTAAATTTTTTGAAAAATCATTCATTTTAGGGGTTACAGCGACGCCTTTAAGTTCGAATATTAAATTACCAATGAATGATAACTACAACGAATTAATCGTTGGAGAATCTATTCAATCCTTAATAGAAAACGAATTTTTGGCACGCGCAGAAGTTTACTCTTACAATGTAGGGTTAACCTCTTTAGTTGTTGGAGCCAATGGTGATTATACCGTAAAATCGTCTGAAGATTTATATACCAATAGCGATATGCTTGGTAAATTAATTCAGGCTTACGAAGAGCGTTCAAAAGGTAAGAAAACCTTAATCTTTAATAATGGTATTAATACCTCGCTTCATGTGTACGATACCTTTAGGGCGGCAGGATATCCTGTGGCACACCTGGACAATACAAATACCAAAAAAGAGCGTAAAAAAATATTAAAATGGTTTAAAGAAACTCCAGATGCGATCCTTACTTCTGTAAGTATTTTAACGACAGGTTTCGATGAGCCAACGGTAGATTCTATTATTCTTAACCGTGCCACAAAATCACTAACATTATATTACCAAATGATTGGTCGTGGATCTCGTATTTTAAAAAATAAATCGACATTTAATGTAATTGATTTAGGAAATAACTTCCATCGTTTTGGCCCTTGGGGAGCAGATTTAGATTGGCAAAAAATATTTAGATCTCCAAACTTCTATTTGGATGGTATTTTAAGTGATGACGAATTAGAAGAGAATTTTAGATATGAAATGCCTGACGATTTACGTGCAGAATTTAAAAAATCTAATTCGGTGTACTTCGATGTTAAAAAGACCTATATAGATTCTATAAGAAAAGGAGAATCGTCAAAAGTGGTTTTAGAACGTTCTATCCGTCATCATGCTTATATCTGTACAGAAAATAGTGAAGATATGTATGATGCCTTGGCATTGGCGAAATTATTGGGCGATGATATAGATTACAGAATTCAACGTTATACCAAATGCATAAGTAAAAGTACATTCAATTTTGTAGAATGGTTACGCGACGATTACCGAAAAAAATTAAGAGCTTATATTCGTGAGAATTTTGATGAGTTGTTTGAAGAAATTAACGGATTTCCACCAGAAGATTAGAATTAGATTTTAGATTGTTGCGCTCTTTTAAGATAACTATTAGATTTCTTATAATGTGCACAATGTTACTCTGAATTTATTCCCGAATGATGCGAAATTTAAAACATAAAAAAAAACGGCTATTCAATTTAAAACTGAATAGCCGTTTTTAGTTACTTCCTTTTTTTTATTCTGTAGCTTCAGGGAACGTCCAAGCCAAAATTCTACTCTTTTTATTTCCTTGCTCCATAGATATTGTTTTATGGGTCGCTTTTAGCTTATCTAGTTGCTTCTTTAGTTTACTTAGATTTTCTTGTTTAGACACTAAAGTTGTAAACCATTTCACCTGACCTTTAAAAGCAACACTTTGCTTAATCATACGTTTTATAAATAAAGCTTCACCACCGTTACACCACAATTCATGTGCTTGACCGCTAAAATTTAATTCTACAGGCCCCGCTTTTTTAAGGTTCTTTAATTTTGTTTTGGTTGTACGTGTCGCTTCTTCTTCCGAAGCAAAAAATGGAGGATTACACATGGTAAATGTAAACTGCTCATCAGGTTTGATTATACCTTCAAAAATATTTGCAGGTGTAGACTGATGTCTTATATCTATTTTTTTAAGCAATTCAGGAGTTAAACTCACATTGTGTTTAGCACTTTCCACAGCATCTTTACTAGTATCGCAACCCACCATGTTCCAATCGTAAATTTGTACTCCTAAAATAGGGTAGATGGTATTAGCACCCACACCAACATCTAATCCTTTAACCTGTTCGGAAAGGTTTTCAACATGCAATATATCATGAATATGATGAATATAATCGGCACGACCAGGAATAGGAGGACACAAATAGCCTTTAGGAATTCTCCAATCGCGTAGCCCATAATCGGCTAAAAAAATAGCTTTATTAAGATGAAAAACAGATTCACTTTTAGCAAAGTCGATGGTTCTTTTTTGTGTCAACGGACTAGTAAAAACGAAAGAATTTAACTTTGGATGAGCAAGAATTAACGCATCAAAATCGTACGATTTTTTATGCTTATTTTTAGAATGCATAGTTTTTATTTGTCGCAAAGATAGACTAAAATACAGCAACAATTCAGAAAACCATTTTTGTGTTAAAACACGCTTTAAATACTTTACCTTTGCAAGCAGAAATATATATTATGGCAACATTTAAACATTTAGGCGTTAAGCCCGAATTTGTAAAGTCTTTAAAGGAATTAAACATTAAATTCCCTACAGAAATTCAAGAAAAAGCAATTCCTGTTTTATTACAATCTCAAACCGATTTTATCGGATTGGCACAAACAGGTACTGGAAAAACCGCAGCTTTTGGATTGCCAATGCTTCAAAACATAAAGTCAGATTCAAATCATGTTCAAGCTTTAATTTTAGCGCCAACTCGAGAGTTAGTACAACAAATAAAAAAGCAACTCTTTAAATTCACAAAGTATTGCGACAATAAGATTTTTGTTGAAGGTGTTTATGGTGGCGAAAAAATAGATATTCAAATTAAGAACTTAAAGCGTACAACTCATGTTATAGTAGCAACTCCTGGGCGATTAAACGATTTGTTAGACAGAAAAGTCATTGATATCCGTAAGGTGAACACCGTAATTTTAGATGAGGCCGACGAAATGTTAAGCATGGGGTTTAAAGATGCCTTAACCAAAATTCTTACACATACACCAGGGTCTAAGCAAACTTGGCTGTTTTCTGCAACCATCCCTTCGGGAATTCAACAAATTATAGAGCAATACATGTCGCCAAAAGCGGTTCGTGTTGTGGTAAATAAAAATGAATTGGTGAATGCGAACATTTCACATAGCTATATTACGACGACTATAGAACAAAAGCAAAATGCCATTGAGAGTATTTTGGAAGCTAGACCAGACGATCGAGGGATTATTTTTTGCAGAACAAAAGCAGGAACACAAAGTTTAACAGAAGCTTTAAAAGACGAAGGTTTTTCGGTGGAAGCTCTAGAAGGGGATATGCAACAACGCGATCGTGAAAAGGTAATGCGTGCTTTTAAGAAAGGAAATTTACAAGTTTTAATTTCTACCGATGTTTCTGCCCGAGGTATAGATGTTAACGATTTAGCCTTTGTTATACATCATCAGTTACCAGAACATTTAGAATATTATACCCATAGAAGCGGAAGAACAGCACGTGCAGGAAAAACAGGTCAATCTATAGCTTTAATTCTGGGGGGTGAGTTAAAACGCATTCATGAAATAAACAAAGCCTTAGGTATTAAATTTAAAGAGATTTCAATTTAATACACTAATTATAATAAATAAAGTGGCCGACTAGCATGTGTTAAACGTATTATTTTAACTTTCTAGTGGGCCACTTTTTTGGTTATATTTTATATTTAAAACTACCTATTAATTTAAAAGACTTAGTAATTTTTTGGCTGCCAATTCTGACGAGGCAGGATTTTGTCCGGTAATTAAATTTCCATCGGTAACCACATATTCAGACCAGTCTTCGCCTTTACTATACGTACCACCATTGCTTTTTAGCATATCTTCCACAAGAAACGGAACTACCTTTGTTAACTGAACAGCTTCTTCCTCAGAATTTGAAAATCCAGTTACTCGTTTTCCAGAAACTATAGCCGTACCATCGGTATTTTCAACTTCTTTTAATACGGCTGGAGCATGACAAACAAATCCGATAGGTTTATTAGCGGCGTTAAAATCCTCTATCAATTCAATAGAGTCGTTATCGTTAGCTAAATCCCAAAGCGGACCGTGACCACCTGGATAAAATACGGCATCAAAATCGTTCGAATTAATATGAGACAAAACCTCTGTATTGTTAATTTTATCTTGGGTAATTTTATCGGTTTTAAAACGCTCAGTAGCTTCTGTACTAGCGTCTGGTGTATCGCTACTTGGGTCTATTGGCGCTTTTCCTCCTTTAGGCGTAGCGATGGTAATAGTCGCCCCTTTATCTAATAACGTGTAATACGGACTGGCAAATTCTTCGATCCAAAATCCCGTTTTTTTACCTGTATTTCCTAAAGTATCATGCGATGTTAATACAAATAATATATTCATAATCTTAATTTTTAATGTTGGTAATAAATGATAGCTTAATAAGCCATTTGCACAATATGTTCTACGTCTTCGGGTTTTAGACTTTGATGTTCGCCTAAACCTACCCAACCACGTTCTGTAAATCGTTTTGAAATTACTTCTGCAGTACCGTCAAAATTTTCTGTGTATTTCGATAATTTGGTATCTATACCCATTTGGTTGAAAAATTGCTCAGTTCGTTCAATAGCATCATAGGCTTTATCTTCAAGCGACCCTTCGGTTATATTCCAAATGCGTTCAGCATATTGGGCTAATTTTTCCTTTTTAGTGTCAAAATTATATTGATAATGACTTGGAGCAATTATGGCTAAAGTTCGGGCGTGATCGATACCGTACAAAGCGGTTAATTCGTGGCCCATAGCGTGAACAGCCCAATCTGTTGGTACACCTTTTTGGATTAATCCATTTAATGCCATGGTACAGCTCCACATGAAATTTGAAGCCGCTTCATAATCTGTAGGGTCTTTTAATATTTTTGGAGCCACTTCGATCAGGGTTTGCATAATGCTTTCAGCAAAACGATCTTGAAGTAAAGCACCTGCAGGATACGTCATATATTGTTCTAAAACATGTGTAAAGGCATCTGTAATACCGTTTACCAACTGACGCTTAGGGATCGATTTTATAACTTGCGGGTCTAATATAGAAAACTGAGGAAATAAACCAGCCCCGCCCATACCTAACTTTTCTTTGGTTTCTGCACGCGTAATTACAGCTCCAGAATTCATCTCAGATCCTGTAGCAGGCAAGGTTAATACCGTCCCAAAAGGCATGCCTTTTAAAGTCGGTTTTCTATTGGATAATATATCCCAAGGGGTATCGCCTTCAAATAAAGCAGCGGCCGATAAAAATTTTGTACCATCGATAACAGAACCACCACCAACAGCTAATAAATAGCTTATATTTTCATTTTTAATAACTTGAAGCGCTTCTAATAAAACGGTATATTCTGGATTGGCAGGGATACCGCCAAACTCTACATAATCTATATCTTTTAAAGCGGATTGAACTTGCTCATAAATTCCATTTTTTTTGATGCTTCCACCACCATAAAGGACTAACACTTTAGCATCTGTTGGAATTTCTTTAGCGAGTTTCGCTATAGTATCTTTTCCGAAAATTATTTTTGTTGGATTTTTAAACTCAAAATTGTTCATAATCTTTATATATTTATGCTACTTCGTTTTTGTTGTGTGATGCTTAATTATACGTTAAAACAGCTTCTTTAAGGCTTCAATAATATCGCTAGGTTCAGCACGTGTTCTATAATCTACATCTACATATCTCCATTTTACTATACCATCGCGACCTAATACAAAGGTTGCAGGTATAGGTAACATACTAGCATTACCATTATTGATTTGTTCTAAATCTAACCCGCGATCTACGCGCATATGTTCAGTTAAAAATTCTGGTACTTCCCAAGCCACGCCATATTGAAAAGCGACTTTTGCATCCTGGTCTGACAATACACCGAAATCCATTTTACTAATTTCATCTTCTGTTAAACTACCATCTGGTACTTGAGGACTAATAGCAACTAAGTTTGCACCCAACGCATTAATCTCGCTTAAATGCTCTTTTAATGCTCTAAGTTGTAAGTTACAATACGGACACCAATCCCCGCGATAAAATGTAATGACTACGGGACCATTTTCTAGTAAATTGTCTAAGGACACATTTTTACCTCTAGCGTTAGGTAACTTAAATGCTGGTGCTTTTTCCCCAACTCTAATGGCATTATCTCCTTGTTCAAAGCTCTTCGCTTCTGCAATAGCCGCATCGACACCTTTCATAAAATCAGGATTTTTTAATCGGCCTTCTGCTATTTTAGCTTCAGTTTGTTCTTTTAAAGTTTTCATTTTTAATAGGTCGGTATTAGATTTTTACGATCATTTTTCCTTTATTTTTTCCACTGAATAAATCCAGGAAAGCTTGAGGTGTATTTTCGAATCCTTCTACGATCGTTTCTGTATATGTTAATTGGTCTTTACTTAACCATTGCGAAAGTTGTTTGATAGCTTCCGGAAATTTTTCAGCATAATTAGAAACAATAAAGCCTTGCATTAGGGCACTATTTTTTACTAAAAACGGTTGTACACTTAATCCGGTAGGTAATTCGGTTTTGTTATATACCGAAATAGCTCCGCAAATAATGATACGTGCAAACCGGTTTATACTGAATAAAGCTGCATCAGAAATGGGGCCGCCTACATTATCGAAATACACATCTACACCGTCTGGGCAAGTGTCTTGTATTGCTTTGGCCATATCTGGAGTTGTGTTATAATTTATAACCTCGTCGAATCCAAAATCATTCTTTAAGAGTGCGACTTTTTCATCTGTTCCGGCAATACCAACTACGCGAAGCCCTAATATTTTACCAAGCTGTCCAACAACACTTCCTACGGCTCCGGCAGCACCAGATACCAATAAGGTTTCGCCTGCTTTAGGTTTTCCTATTTCTTGAAGGCCTAAAAATGCAGTTAATCCTGTCATTCCTAAAACCCCCAAATAGGCACTAAGAGGAGCTAAATCTGCACTAACTTTTGTTAATCCTTGACCGTTAGAAATTTGTTCAGTTTTCCAGTTTAATAATCCGGATACGAAATCACCCTCTTTAAAATCGTTGTTTTTAGAGGCTTTTACTTGAGCAACAATTCCAGATGAAATAGGCTCGTTTAAATTAAAAGGAGGTACATACGATTTGGCATCGCTCATGCGTCCTCTTAAGTATGGATCTACCGAGATATATTTTGTTTCTAAAAGAATTTCACCGTCTGTTATTTCTAAATTTTCAGCCTCTTTTTGAAACTCGAAATCTGATAATTGAGGTGTTCCTTGTGGTCTACTTTTTAATAAAATGGTCTGATTCATAATTCAAAATTTAGTCTAAAACGGTTATTAAATCTTCTGTACTTTTTCTTACTTTAACTTGGTTTATTAACCAATCACTCTCTTGGTCTCTGTAGCCTAGAGGTAATAAAATGGCACTACGTAAACCTTTTTCTTTTAAACCTAAAATGTTATCTACCGCATCCGGATCGAAACCTTCCATTGGCGTAGCATCTACACCTTCGTAGGCCGCGGCTGCAATAGCTAATCCAAAAGCAATGTAAGCTTGTTTAGCAGCGTGTGTAAAATTCTCGTCTGCATCTTTTTGTGGATAGGTGTTCAATAACATTTGTCTGTATGCTTCAAAACCTTCATTTTCGTAACCACGAATTTTATTTGTCATATCGAACACTTTATTAATTCGATCTGCTGTATAAGTATCCCAAGCAGCAAAAACTAATAAATGAGAACAGTCTGTTACTACAGATTGGTTCCAAGCCACGGGCTTAATTTGTTCTTTTAATTCTTTATTTGTCACTACAATAATTTCAAAAGGTTGCAATCCGCTAGAAGTTGGCGCTAATCGCGCAGCTTCTAAAATACGGTCTATTTTGTCTTGAGATACAGTTTCGCCATTCATAGCTTTGGTTGCATATCTCCAGTTTAATTTATCTAATAATTCCATGTAACTAATATTTTTGATGTTATTATATTGTTGTTATTTTTTTATACTATCCCAAGCCGCTTGGTAAGCATGATTTAAATGATCTTTTGTGATTTTGAAATCGCCTCTTTTTTGAGCGTTTAATAAAAAGGCTAACGGATAAATACTATACGCATAAAGCACATAATGCGATAAATCTTTAATGCTATTTTCGGTGATTCCTCGATTCCATAAATCGAGTAGGGGAGCCAAGTTTTTTATGCCTTCCTGTCTGCTTGCTTCATCAATCATTGGGGTATTTTCACATTGCGAAAGGAAAAAGCCCTTCTCGATATCCTTTAATTTATAGTCGGCCATACGTCTCCAAACCATTTCAAAACCAGATTCTACCGATAAATCATCGGTGTAAGTTTCAAAGGCATACACCATATATTCTTGTTTCACTTCTTTGTAAACTTGGTTTATAAGATCTTGTTTATTTTCGAAATACAAATAAATGGTAGCAGGCGATACATTAGCCAGTTTAGCTATTTTAGCCATAGGAGCGGCATGAAACCCTTGATTGTTCACCAAATAAATGGTGGCTTTTACAAGTGCTGCACGCTTAATTTCACTCTTTTTTAAACCTGTCATAACGTTCTATTTAGAGTACAAAGGTATAAAAAAAGAATAAACGTTCATTTTTTTTAGTATAACTTTAACCTTACTAAAAAAAGGGCCAGATTCAGTATTGAAAAACAATAGAATTGTGTAACCTTACATTTGTAGATTTGCATCATGATACTAACCTTAATTTAATAATGCCTGCATGAAAACAGTAACTGATTTATATAATATTAAAATTAATAGTTTAAAGGGGACACCTATAGATTTAGAAGAATTTAGAGGTAAACGGCTATTGTTTGTAAATACCGCTTCGAAATGTGGTTTTACCAAGCAGTACGACCATTTACAAACTTTAGCAGACACTTATAAGGATACGTTGCAGGTAATTGGTGTGCCATGCAATCAGTTTGGAGGTCAAGAACCAGGAACAGCTCTAGAAATTGAATCGTTTTGTGAAGTGAATTATGGCGTAACATTTGTCATCACCGAAAAGGTACATGTAAAAGGGGAGCAACAACATCCGTTATATGCATGGCTTACTAAAAAAGAGCTTAATGGCGTTAAAAATTCGAGTGTAAAATGGAATTTTCAGAAGTATTTAATTGATGAAAAAGGTGAATTAATTGATTATTTCTATTCGATTACCAAACCTTTAAGTTCCCGTATTACAAAACATTTAAAATGAAATCCGATTAAAATGTAACCGTATTAGTTCGTAAACAGATAAATCTTGGGTAACAACACTTGGCTCATGGTAAGTTTTATATCACATAAAAAAAGCTGTCTAAAACTTAAAAGGTCTTCAGCTTGAATCTATTTCAAAATCTCATAGGGATTGGTTTACAATGTAATGAGATTCTAAAAAAGCAATCAAAATAGACAACTTTTAAATACTTTTAAACAGCCTTTTATATTTTTAAAAACGTAATATTACGCTTGAATATCTACAACTTCAATATCGAATACCACATCTTTTCCTGCTAGTGGATGATTGGCATCAAGTACAATACTGTCGTCTTTTACCGCTACAATAGTTAAATTGTGTTCTGTACCATCTGGAGCTTTAGAAATAAGTCCCATTCCAACTTCTGGTTGAATTTCTGGTGGTAATTGCGATTTTTGTACCTCTTGAATTAGTTCTGGATTGGCTTCTCCAAAAGCTTCATCTTTAGATAATGAAATGGTTTTTTTCTCATTTAATTTCATGTCGATTAGCCCTTTTTCAAAACCTGGAATCATTTGTCCTTGTCCTAAAGTAAACTCTAAAGGTTCACGTCCTTCTGAACTATCAAATACCTGACCATCTGATAATTTTCCAGTGTAATGTACCTTTACTGTGTTATTCTCTTTAACTTGACTCATAAATTATTTTTTAATATTTATAAAATAGCTACTTCATAACTTTTATGATTAATCTATTTTATTTTTTCAAGTATGCCGCGAAAACCAAGCCAAAGCCGTAAATCGGTAATAATGGCAGAAAACAAGACTATACTACCGATTTTTAAAGGTAGTATTCATTTTTTATTGGTTGAAAAAGAACACGCCAATTAAATACGGTCGTTTTAATTGGCGTGCAAAGGTTTCAAAAGGGTATATTATTTTTTATTCTAATCCGTTTATAACCCGTAATAAATTCGTTTTACTTGTAAATAAATTATACTCGGTATCAATTTTTTTAAGCTGATTTTCTATAAGTTTTACCTCGCGATAGTTTACCAAAAAGATGGAACCTTCACCTAAAGAAAACTTACGTTCCTCGCTATAAACCAATGCTTTGTAATCTTTTACAAGTTGAAATAAAATCTCATCTTGAGTACCATAAGATTCAATTTCTTTTAAGGTACTTTCAACTTTGTTTTTTAACGTAACTGTAGTTGCCGAAATATCAAAATCGATATCTTGTAATTTAATTTTAGCTAGCCTTAGGTCTGCACGTTCTTTTCGTAAAAATAGTGGCATACTAATGTTTAATCCGCTTTTATAATTAGAGGTACTAAAGGAATTTATATGCTTATAATCTGAGGACAAGAAATTATATTGTAAATCGATTTTTGGCAGTAAATTGTTTAAGGCTAATTTCTTTTCAATATCCAGACTTTCTCGTTTAAATTGTAATTCCTGAATTTTAGGATGATTTTGTAACGATTCTTCGGTTACATTTAAAATAGAACTATTTAAAACGGCATCGACATTAAATTTGGTTTCTAGGTCTGGTACAATCCCAGACTCTAATTCTAGAGGTAAATTTTCGCTTAACCATAAGAAATTCGACAACTCTAATTTTGATTTGATATAACCAATCTTAGCCTTTTCAAGGTCTAAAAACCGACTTTTTAAATTTATACTCGCTTCTAAAGTATCTATCGCGGGTTTATCGCCACCATAAAAACTAGTTTTTACATTATCTAACCGCGTTTGGGCATTTAAAACGTAATCTTTATAAACCGTTTCGGTTTGATAGTTTTTTAACCAATTAAAATAGGTTGTAATGGCTTGGTATAAAATCTCATTAATCAAAATTCTTTGTTTAGCCTCTGCCTGTTGCGCATATAATTTAGCTTGTTTTAACGTGGCCATACGGTCGTTAATCAATAAGCCTTTTGCAAGCGACATCGATACACCGGCACTATATAATCCGTCCTCGGGAGTAGTGCCTTCAGGGTTTAAATAATAACCATCGTTATTTTCGTAATTTGCTTTTAGCTCAATACCATACCAAGTGGGTATTTTAAAAGCTGAATTTAGCTTATCGTAATAGGTGGTATTCTCAAACTTTTTTCTGTTATAATTAACCTCTAATTTAGGATCGAATGCACCTCGCGATTTTAATAACTTGGCTTCACCTTCGCTAGTTGTAAGCTGTGCTTGTTTTACTATAGGATGGTACTTTTTTACAAAACCTAAATATTCTTCTAGTGTTAATATAGAATCTTTTTCTTGTGAAAATCCCGTAAAAAAAGTTAAAACACATCCAATAAGGATTAGTTTTTTCATCATAATTATTTCTTTTTTGAATCGGTTGATTTAGATGATGGCTGATAAAAATTAGGAGGGAAGCTGTTAATCTGTCTCCAAATCTCGAAGTAAATCGGAACATTATCTAATAAGGCAATGGTTCTTGCTCCCGATCCTACACGAATAGCATCTGGCCATTTTACATCATCTTTATCTGGTGCTAATAACACGCGGTACATCCCATTATCGCTAATAAAGTTTTCTATAGCAACTACTTTTGCGCCATAAGTTCCGTAAGACACGTTAGGCCATCCACTAAATACTATAGCCGGCCACCCATCGAATTGTGCACGAACATTTTCTCCGATATGAATTAATGGTAAATCTATTGGGCGTACATACATTTCTATAGCCAACTCATAATTAGACGGCATAATGCTTACCAATTGCTCACCTTCTTTAAAAGTTTCTCCAATCCCCGATTTTATGGCTTTATTGATATAACCATTCTGTGGGGCAGTAACAAACATTAAACTGTTACGCTTTTTATAATTGGCTAAACTGGTTTCTAATTTTGAAACTTGGGCTTGCGTATCGAAACCACTAGATTGCGCCGTATATAAATCGCTTTGGGCTTTTGCTAGCTTATCGTTATACGTGGCGGTGATGGTAGAAATGGCAAGCTCACTATTAAGCAATTCGTTTTTGGTACTTAATAATTTGTTTTCCTGAGAAATTAATTTCGCTGAAACTTCTTGAAGTTTAGACTGCTTTTCCTCAATATCTTTTACCGCTTTTATACCTTCTTTCTCCAAAGCTACAGTACGTTCATACTGTGTTTTGGCAATATCGGCATGAATTTTAACTGCTTCTAAATCGATACTATCGCTAGTAACTTTAAAGTGGGCTTGTTTTAATTTATTTCTAGCCTGTTCTAGTTTAAGATCACGCTCTTGTTTTAAGGCTTGAATTTGATTTTCTAAAGCCAATCCCTTGTTTTTATAAGCTTCTACCGATGAGGCTTTGGCATGAATTTGATCGTCTGTTCTCTGGGTTAATTGCTCGTCAAAATACTCACTTTTCACTTCCGAAATTCGTAAAATGGTATCGCCTTTCTTTACGAAATCCCCTTCTTGTACAAACCATTCTTCTATTCGACCTGGGATTTGAGACTGTAAGGTTTGCGGACGCTGATTTGGTTTTAATGTGGTAACCTGGCCATTACTGGTAATGTTCTGAGTCCACGGTAAAAACATGATGATTAAAAGTAGAATAGAGAATATCAATAAAAACTTTTTAAACCCTTTATGATATTCTTTATTAAATATATGTTTTCCAGATTTAAATGACTTTATGTCAATATACTCTGAAACTTTATTGCTCGAAATATTTAACATCTTTAGTGATTATTAAGTTTAACAATACTTCCATTTTTTATCTGAATGTGCTTATTACAGCGCTCTATCCAACGCTCTCTGTTACTCACAACAACCACACTCCAAGGTTGTGCTTCATCGGTTAAATAATCGATAATCTGAGTAGATTCATCAACATGAAACTGATCTAATGGATTCTCAAGTATTAATACCTTTGGTTGTTTTAATAAAGCTCTAGCCAATACAATTTTTTTAGCAATGGTATAGGCAATTTGCTTTCCTTCGGGTTTTAAAATGGTATTTAAACCGTTAGGTTGTTGCTTTAAGAATTCTGTTAATCTTATATGTTCAAAAATCTCATAAATAGAATCGTCGGATATGTCTTTATTACCAAAAGTTACATTCTCGCGAATACTACCTTCAAAAGGAGTTTCTTCAGATAAAGACAGCCCTAAATGAGCACGATATTCATTAATAAATAAACTTTGTATAGATAAATCGTTTATAAATAAGTACCCCGAAGTTGGCATAATAACACCGGCAATAAGTTGTAATAAACTCGATTTTCCCGCACCACTTTCTCCTTTAACTAGCACACGATCTTTGGGTTCTATTTTAAAAGAGACCCCACTTAAAATAGGAAGATGCCGTTCTTTAACTTCGTAAGCCAAATCTTTTAATTCTATAGTAATCGGTTTATTAGGGGACAAAGTTTCTCCATGTTGTGCTTCGATAGGTTTATCGACCACTTGTCCTAATTTTTCTATAGAAGTTAATACATCGTAGAAAGACTCTAAGGCAAGGATTAGTTTTTCTACCGAATTTATAATCAATAAAATGATGATTTCAGCAGCTACAAACTGTCCGATATTCATACGCTGATCTAAAACTAAGAATCCACCAATGGTTAATAATCCCGCAGTGACTAAGACTTTAAACCCAATCATTTGAATAAACTGAAGCATTAAAACTTTAAAATGGCGTTCTCTAGATATTAAATAATCGTCTACCAAGTCGTCACTTTTTTGTAAGGCTAATTTGGTTCTACCAGACAATTTAAAACTAATAACGGCTCTAGAAATTTCTTGTAACCAGTGGGCCACTTTATACTTATTTTTCGATTCGGTAAGACTCGTTTCTAATCCTTTTTCTGCTGTATATTTAAAAATAACATATATAAGTAAAAGCAGAAGTAAACCGAATATTATAAAAAACGGATGGTAAAAAGACAGTAGAATTAAAGCAAATATAATTTGAAGCAGGGCAGAAGGGGCATCGATTAATATTTTCGATAATCCCTTTTGAATCGTTAAAGTATCAAAAAATCGATTGGCTAATTCTGGAAGGTAATAATTCCTTAATTCGCTCATCTTAATTTTTGGCAGTCTATAGCTTAATTCTATTGAAGCCCGTGTAAAAATACGTTGTTGAATGGTTTCAATAATACGAATTTGCATGAGTTTTAAAATCCCGGCAAAGGCCACCCCAAGGGTAACTAAAATAATTAAAACGATCCAAGAGGCAGAAATTTCGGCACCTTGTAATAAATTTATAATCGCTTGAATTCCTAGCGGCAAAGACAAGGCGACCAAACCCTCGAAAATGGCATAATACCCAATTTGAAAAATATCTTTACGTTCTAGTTGTAATAATCCCATAAATCGTTTCCATGGGGTTAATGTTTTATCTGGCATATGATAGTGTTTTTAAGGTAACATCAGTAAAAAAGTCTGATGGCGTGGTATTAGCGTTACAATTGGTAATCGATTTAAAATGAATTTTTATAAACTGTTGGTGCAATCCACCTTCTATAATCGTACTCGATAAACTTAAGGCATAGCTGTAAGATGCATTGTATTCCGAAATCATTTCGGCTAAACGGTAAACCACACGTTTATAAGCGATAAAATAACCGTCTTCATTCTCTATATCCACATCTTTTGTGAGGTACGATTTAGAGTTTTCATTTATTACAATTCTGTTAAGCATCACTTCGTTAATGTGACTAAAAGTGGTGTCTTCCTTCGTGGTTCGTGTAACAACTTTTATGGCCTTCTTTAGTTTTTCTTCTGGCTGAGTAATACTATAGGTTTCTAAAACCAACTGATATTCAATCCATCCCCAATACCAAGAGGTAAGATAAATGAGTAATTTGTGTTTGCTCTCAAAATATCTGTAGATGGAACTTTCATTAGAGCCTAATGCTAAACCTAATTTTTTAAAATTAAAATTTTCGAAACCTTGGGCTTCAATAAGCTGAATACTTTGCGTTATAATACGCTTTCCTAGAGTAGAAGACTCCGGATTCTTTATATAAATCCCAGGTGGAACCTCAATTTTTATGTTTGAAAGTAAATTTTTCATAATTAATATTAAAGAGCCCAAAAGTAATAGTAATACTATTATTTTGTAATAGCTCCAGTGTTAAATTAATGTAAAGTTTCGTAAAATTATAATCTCCAGCAAGTTAAATCAATAGAAGATAATTAGGTCTTAAATTGATAAAATTTAGAAACTGCGATATATAGAATTTCAGTGTTAATTTTTATGCTTATTTTATATTATTAATAACAATAGTATTGCATAATAAACATTACTTTTATGTTTTGAAACCATTAAGTAAGTTGATTTTTATGAGTAAAATAGTAACTTTTGGTGAAGTTTTAATGAGACTTTCTCCTTTAGGAAATAAAAAATTTAAGCAAACCAATGTATTAGAATATTATTTTGGAGGTACAGAAGTTAATGTGTCGATATCCTTAGCCAATTTTGGGCATAAGGTAAAGCACATTTCTTGTATATCAGACGATTTTATAGGAGATACTGCCATTGCATATTTAAGAAGTTACAATGTAGATACCAGAAATATATATAGATCGCACAGACCATTAGGTTTATATTATTTAGAAGTAGGAGCAGTAATGCGCCCAAGCACCATATCTTATAACCGTTCAAGCTCTGCATTTTCTGGAGTTACACCAGAAAAAGTAGACTGGGAAAGTGCTTTAAAAGGTTGTAATTGGATGCATTGGACCGGAATTACACCGGGATTATCTCAAGGGGCTTACGACACACTTAAAGAAGGATTAATACAAGCTAAAGCTAAAGGAATTACAATTTCTTCGGACCCAACTTATCGTGGCGGATTATGGAAATATGGTGTTGAACCTCAAGATGCCATTCGGGATTTAATGCAATATGTTACCATTTTTATGGGTGGAATTGATGAGATTAATGAAATCTTAGGAACTGATTATGGGTATGGGAATGAGGATTTTATTACGGCTAGTAAACAATTAATTGAAGCTTATCCGAATGTTGAAAAGGTATTCGATAAAATTAGAATTGCTATTAACGCATCTTGGCAAAAGATTAAAGGAAGAATGTGGAATGGCATAGAGTTTAAAGAAACTGAAGCTATAGAAATTACTCATATTGTAGATCGTATTGGTACTGGTGATGCTTTTGCTGCAGGACTTATTTACGGACTTTTAAACTACGACGATTTTAAAGCTATGGAATTTGCCAGTGCAGCTTGTGCCTTAAAGCATACATTTCCTGGAGATATAAATTATGCCACAGTTACAGATGTGGAGCATTTATTATCTGGAAACACAGGAGGCCGTGTGTTAAGATAACAAAAGAGTGCGAGAGCATTCTTAATTTTCTATTTTACATAATATAAATTATAGTGCAATTATAACAATTAACGTAATAGCGCATTTCAGCGCTATTTGACATAATTTCAGATATAACAACACCTAAGTGTTTTATATCGTTAGAAATTATGTACAAGTTAATTGTGGTTTCGTAATTGTATTTATTATTTAGAACTAAAAAATAAACATTCTATCTGCTGTCTGTATCTGTAATCAGCCGTTATATAAAATAGCCACATGCCAATGCGCTCGATTGTTTTGTAACACAAATGCGAAGTATTCAAGAGCTACAAAATATTATATTTAAATAACGCGAGTAATTATCCAACCGCTTTGCTTGCGCCAAAATAAATGTACGTCATAAAAAATTTTAGACGATTCTCGTAAGCTTGCCACAAGAGTATAAAATTACTCTGCTAGATAATTTCTATGCACTTGTTATATGTAGAATTTCAATTAACTCTTTTTTCTTGTTTCATTATCTTTTGTCTTGAAACAAAAGAAACAAAAATTCAAGGCTGCATATAATTTTGGAAACAATTAACGGCTCATTCGCTATATTTTAGGAAACATTCGAACTCGTTAACAATGCTTTGAAATCCGTTGTATAATTAAATCTCTTAAGAAACTGTAATACTAAACCCCTAAAATATGGACGCTCATTTCTCCTATTGTTTTGACCAAAATTTTATAAGGCCAAGAGAAACATCTAGATTCTATTTTACATAATAACTTCCAGGAAGTTCTATTATAGTCTTCAAAACAAAAATTCTTAATCAGCTGCAACTTCTTTAATTATGCTCTTAGATTCTCTGTTAGTGGTAATAATGTCAAATCAATACTGCTTGCATTCAAATCATATAACAGGCTGTAACTTAAACCACTTACTGATAGTAATTAGGTCAAGCAAATAGTAGTTTCGATAAACAAATTTAGTTGTATCTTAATTTATTTGAATATGGCATTAACTGTAGTACCAACTCTACGATTTGGACCGTATAATGTAATCGTTTTTTCTGCTTTAGGTTTTCCAAAATAAGAAGGAAATAAATATCCATAATCTAAGGTAACGGTTAACTTTGTTTTTTCATTATTTACAGTTAGGTCATAATTGTTAGAGTTCTGAATAATAAAAACAGACCCATTTGAGGGAATAGAAATTGTACTGGGTAAATTCTCGCCAGTGATAATTAATATATCATTTTTAACGTATAGTTCTTGATTTAATGACGTAATAACAGGCACATTATCTGCTAGAACATCAATATTAAAGGTTGATACGGTTTTTACTTCTCCATCTATCAAATATTTAAGTTTGTAATTTGTAGCTGTAGCTATGTTATCTGGAAAACTAAAACTAAAAGCATTAAAAGGCATTCCGTCTGTATAAATATCATTGCTCATAATATTTGTATCTTGTAGCGTATAAGAATTTTGTTCATTCTCTAACACAACAGATGAATTTGGTACCGACAGATCAATACCTGTTCCTGATGTAATTGCGGTTGCATTGCTATAAAATACCTTATAATTATAATCGAAAAATTTAAATGCTTTGGCAGTAAGTGTGTATGTAACGGTTGTACCATTTTCTGCAGTTACTATATATTCAACCGGTAAATAGAAGTTTTGTGGACCTTCTTTAACCGGGACAATTGACGCCCCCTCAGGTAAAGAAAATACGATATCAGCCATATCTAATGTATTATCGGTTTCGACATATAACGTTTTAGAATCATTATCTACTGCACCTTCATAACTTTTGGTATCAATTAATAATTGAAAACTGAGAATATCTTTGTTGGAACTTACATTGTTTACAACAACTCGATATATACTAGATTCTCCGTTCTCTGCTATAACCGTATATGCAACCTCATTGTTAAAATTTTGAACCTCGTTTACTGCAGGAGATATGGTTGATTTTTCAGAATACTCTATTTTCGGAACTAGTGAATTTAAATTGGCATCTTCCGTATCTAATGTAATAAGTTTTTCATTCTGATCTATTGTGCCAACAACAGATACGCCTTCAATAGTTAATTCAAAAGATGTAATTTCATGTTTATCACTTAAAACAACAGGAGGTGTTTCTTCAGCATCGTCTTTATCACAGGAAGTGAAAATTCCACAAAATAACACCAGAATAAAAATCGTATTTTTCATTGTCATAATTTAATTTTTCAATCCGCTAACACTTGGGTAAATGATATTTTTTCCCGCTCCAACAACAATTGTCGGGGATTTAAATATTACTTCTTCAGTTTTTATTTTCCAATTAAGCTGTCCTGTTTCAGCATTTACAGCATACATATTTTTGTTCCAATCTCCTATGTAAACAATATCCTCAAATACTATGGGAGAAGATGTTGTGTTGTTTTCTAAGGCATAACTCCAAATTACAGATCCATTACTTGCATTTAGGCATAATAATTCACCACTTCCATTCTTTGATATTCCAATGTATACCTTGTCGTTATAGATAAACGGAGATGTTTTTATTGTACCACCGGTTGGCACATATTGCCATATAATGGCACCCGAATTTAAATTATAAGCATAGAGCGTACTATACGTACCCGTAATAACTGATTCGTTAAATTGTGTTGGGGAAGAATAAAATGAATTAAATCGACCAGCGTCAACACTCCAGTTTTTAGTTCCTGTATTTTTATTAAAAGAATAAAACCTGCCAATATTATCACCAAAAAAAATATCATTATTAACTATCAACGGATTCGTTTCTATTTTCGGGGCAGCACCTGTACTATTACTCAGTTCATAGCTCCAATCTGCCACGCCTGTTACTTTATTAATGGCATATAAATGATCATCATTCCTACTACTCACAAATATTCTATCTGAATCTATAGCCAAGGGAGCGTAATTATCAAGAAAGCTTCGTTGCCATAACTTTCCTCCAGTAACTTTATCTATACAATACAAAGAAGAATTAGAACCAAAGGCATAGATATGAGTTTCGTCTAAAATGATGTTTCTATAATCGCCATTACTGTTAGTATTCGGTGTGCTCGTCCATTTAATTTCTCCTGAAAGAATATCTAAACCATTAACACCCCCTAAACCCGAATAAATAAGGCTATCGGATATCATATGGCTTTCGATAAATGAAGTTTTAGCATTCCACATCGGCGTTGATGTATAAAGATCTAATGCATGAAGAGTATTAAAACCATCTAAATATAATAGTAGTTTACTATCAGAACTTGAAAACTCAAAACTGACCTCAGTAGTACCACCCTTTTTATCTGTACCAATTATTCTTCCAGAATAATTTTCATTATATGCTAAAGTTGTAGAACTTATTGATTCCGTAGTTTCTGAAATAAGTATTGAATTTATATATAATTTATAAAATATTTGATCCCCGTCTTTATCTATTGCATCACTCCAGTCAATAGTAATTGTTGGGCCATCTAAAATAATATCATCAATTCTTATAGATTCTGGTTCAGAGTTGGGTGTAGCAGTAGAATTATCATCATCAGACGAACAAGATAAACATACTATAAGTAGTATCACTAAAGTGATGTATTTCATTAAAATTATTTTAATATAAACGAAATTTAAACAATATTATTTACAGCTTTTCATTAAAAATGATAGTACGCTAATATAGCAAATTTGGCAAAGGTATTTGTAATAAAAACTAGTAAAAGCAGGAGCTATATTTAATTTATATCAATCCACACACATTACACTTCCCTCCTCCTACTTGATCGTGTAAAAAGTGTTCCTTTAGGAGTGATAAATTAATGTATTAGAAGAATTTTTTTCAAAGAAAATTGAGTTTTACAAAAAAAAGGAATAGTGCATTTCATGCTATTTGACATAATTTCCGATATTAAGGCTACCAGACTTATATGGATAGTAAAAAACAGATTGTTGGATACCTGTTATAAAATGAGATTAATAATACAATCTAAAGTCTAATAATTTGCATATGGCGTAATATCTTTGGTGTAGTTCTTCAACCACATCAACCAAATTATCATCTTCATTAAATAAATTAAAAAAGGCTTTATCTAAATTTGTACTGGAAATACCATTATATGTATTTCCATAGCCAGAGATCGCTTTAGCTCCGGTAATATCTAAAAAATATTGTGCTTCTTCCTCGTCTAAATCTAAGATTTTAGCATTTGAAAAGTGTAGAATCTTTCCAATTAATCGGCCTTCAAAACGTTCGGCAATCTCTTGTAAACTATAGTAATAATCGTTTAAACAAATACTGTTAGCTTCACCGGGCATAACCAGATAAATAATTTCATAATCCTTAAAATTATGGTCGTCTAATACCAAACTATTTAAACAGTCTTCCAACCCTTCAATCGTATCGCAGGTGTTATAGATACTTGCAATACCAAAATTTAAAACCAAATGTTCCAAACTTTCTTGGGTTTCGGTAATGATATTGGTTTCTACGTCCTGAACAGCTTCTAAGCAATAAATGAAATATTCAGAATCCGTTAATTGATTTTGGGGATATTGCGATTGTTTTTCTAACAAGATTTTTAGTTTAATTTATTAGACAAATGTAATTAGAGTTTCTTTAATGAATTGAGTTGTTGTAGTAAAATTTTTTAATCTTTTGATTAGAGTAACCGCATTGTTTCTTAATTTTAAATTATAGTAATAAGTTCTCGACAAACTTTAACTGCTTCCTTCGTCAGAAGTTTACTATTCTTTCTCACTAATGCTAGAAGACTATTAGTATAATATTTCGTTCTATATGGTGTTCGAGCAGCAGTACTGAGCGAAGTATAAGTATAGTTGAGATCAATTATACCTTCTAAATATTTTCAAAAGGGCAATTATTTATACCAAAAAAAAGCCTACCTAACGGTAAGCTTTTTAATGTTTTAGTGTATGAAAATTTATTCGTCCTCGTCTATTAATAAGTTTAAAGTCACTGTAATATTATCGCGAGTCGCTTTACTAAACGGACACATTTCATGAGCTTTTTCTATTAAGTCTTCTCCCGTTTTTAAATCTACTCCGGGAATATACGAATCTAAAGTTGCTTCAAGGAAAAAGCCTTCTTTATCTTTACAGAACCCAATAATGGCAGTTACACTTAAAGCCTCTTCATCTATGTCGATACCTTCACTTTTTGCAACAGCTTGAAGTGCTCCTCCAAAACAAGCAGCATATGCGGCACCAAATAATTGTTCTGGGTTCGCTCCTGCTCCACCGTCGCCTCCCATAGATTCTGGCACTGATAAATTAAAATCTATCGGACTATCCTCAGATACGACATGACCTTTTCTTCCTCCTGTTGCAACCGTAGTTGCTTCATATAATGTTTTCATTGTTTACGTTATTATGGTTTATAGTTTTAAAGATAATATCATATTCATATATAATAAAGAGAATTACCTTAAAATTGTATTAAATATATAAGACTAAGAATATTCTGTGCAATTCATTTTTGTTGTTTCCTCGATAGTTTTTTAAAACTTAAGTTGTTCTCATAATTTTAGTATACTGTACTAGGATTCAAAAAAAATTAAATACGCGATTCTCAGCGAGGTTGATTTTTCTGAAAAATTACGTGATAAGCAAAATCATTTTTAATTTTCCATCAAGGCTTTTACGCGATTTATATTTTCTTTACTGGCTAAATTTGTTCCTCCAGTCATAGTGGTAGCGACTCCGCAAATAACGCCCCATTTTAAAATGTCTTCTGATGATAATCCGTGTTGGATACCATAAACCAATCCTGCGACCATACTATCACCCGCCCCAATGGTACTCTTTACTTTTACCGAAGGTGTGTTTCTGTAAAATATACCTTCCGTTGATGCTAAAAATGCACCTCGTGCTCCTAAAGACACTACAACATATTGTGCTCTTCCGGTGTTTACAAGCTCCATGGCAAAATGTTCTTGTTCATCTTTAGATAGAAAAGATTTTCCTGCTAATTGAGCCAATTCTTTCTGATTGGGTTTCATTAAAAAAACAGGTTCGCTAAGGGTCACTTCAAGTGCTTTTCCCGAGGTATCTACAATTATCTTTACTTGCTTATCGGCTAAAAGATGCATCAATTGTACATATAAATCGGTTGGCATATGTTCCGATAAACTTCCACTCATTATAAAAATAGAGTTGTCTGTTACTTGGGTTGAAATAATAGTTTTTATGTGTTCTATTTCTTCTGCAGTTAAACGAGTTCCAGGCATACCAAAACGATATTGTTGCTCCGTTTTTTCATCTACAACAGCTAAATTTTCTCTGGTCCAAGCTTCGGTTTCTACTGGAATAACAGCTATATCTTCTTCATTTAAAAGAAGTTTTAACGATAAACCAGTATCTCCTCCTGCAGTAAACACACATTTGTTTTGCACTTCTAGCGTATGTAAAACGCGCGAAATATTAATACCTCCGCCACCAGCTTGATATTCTATATCGGTACAATTTAATTTTTGCTCAGGCATGAGCTGATCTATTTTTGCACTTTTATCTAAGGCCGGGTTAACGGTTAATGTAATGATATTCATGTGAATTGTAGTTTTTGTGTCTTAAAGATTTAAAACAGTAATTTATGTAAAATTTTATTGTGAACTAAGACTCTTTAAAAGAAATTTAGAATTCCTTTTCACGCGTTAAAAGCCAAAAATATTAGGCTGTTTGATTTCAATAAAACCATATTACATTTAAAGACACATGTTTTTGTGAGTTTTAACTCGTGTTAACGACCAAAGTTTAAGTTTAACAAAAATTATAAATCGTATATGAAAATTTACTCCGCTCTTTTAATTGGTATCACTACAATAACCCTCATTAGCTGTAATCAAAAAAAGAGCATACTAGCGTTTCCAAATCGTCCGACCAAGACCTGATATCGGAAGAAAAGTCACCATCAAAAGCAGAATCACTTTTGAATAATACGATTGCTGCACATGGTGGCGATTTGTATGATACCGCACATTATTCGTTTATATTTAGAGGAAAAACCTATCAGTTTAAAAATGATGGCTACAATTATGAATACACGAAAACATTTCAAAAACAGGATTCTTTAATTATAGATCGCCTTAAAAATGGAACCTTTACTAGAACCGTAAATGGCGATGCGATTTCGCTATCTCCAAAAGCTATCGCCAGTGGTTTTGGAGCCATCAATTCTGTGATTTATTTTGCCACCTTACCGCATAAACTAAAAGATAAAGCAGTTATTAAATCCGATTTGGGCAATACGAGTGTTAACGGTGAAAACTACGCTGTTTTAGGAGTTACATTTCAACAAGAAGGTGGTGGTGAAGATCATGATGATGCCTACGTTTATTGGATTAATACAACAAGCAATAAAATAGATTACCTAGCCTATAATTACCATGTAAATAAGGGAGGTGTGCGATTTAGAAGTGCATATAACAGTCGGGTAATAGACGGTATAACCTTTCAGAATTATGTGAATTACGAAGCTGAAGTTGGAACACCTTTAACAGATTTACCAGCGTTATACGAAGCAGGTAAGCTTAAAGAATTATCTAAGATTGAAACCGAAAATGTAATGCATATTGTCGATTAAACTAAGCTAGTTAATCAACTTAAATAACCGAAAATTTGCAACCAAACACCTCCTGAAAATTCCATTTTTAACCATAGCGATTTCTTGTGTTTAATAAGGGTTTTATGCAATACTTTTCAAATCTTCTTTTTAAAAGCATCAATAGTTTAATGGTTTAAGTCAATATTCAGCTACGCTAATAGCTAACTTTGAAATACCTAAAAACAAGAACGATGTCATTACTCACAATAATTTTAAGCATTTTATTACCACCACTAGCTGTATTTTTAGAACACGGCATAGGAACCGCCTTATTAATAAGCATATTATTGACGCTTTTAGGATGGTTGCCCGGGGTAATACACGCCTTTTATGTAAACAGTAAAAACTAAATATTATGAAAAAAGAAGATAAAAACACAAAATATAATCCAGAAATTACAGAAGAAGATAAAAAGATTCTTGGTGATAAATCTGGTAATTTAAGAAACGATTATGGCGATGACCAATTGATTAAAAAACGTAAAAACGAACCCGATTTTGCGGCAGAAAATTTAGATATTCCAGGGGCTAGCCCAGCTAGACCTTTATCGAATGGAAAACCTAAAACTAAAGATGAAGAAAACGAACATCACAGTTTAGGGAGCGATCATAATGAAAATCTAGAAAACAATATTAGATATAGAAATGATAATTAGACGATTGTAGTCTATTTTAATTATTAATAGAGAGGCTGTCTAGAAAGAATTACAATCGGTTATACTAAATTCAGAATCCTGTTATGGCGATTATTCATCGCTATAAGTATAGGATTCACAATACTACCAAAAGGTAGAAATTTAGGACATCGGTAATTTTAGGTCTAAACAGCCTCTTTTACTTGTGTACAATTCTAATTTTTTGCCTTCAGAATAAAATAGTTTTTGAGCGTCTTTCTTTCTGAAAGATTCTTAGCTCACCTCTTCACTATTCTTTTAATACGTACTACCTTTTTTAAAAATTTATAAAATCTTATGTTTTATTTAGTGGCTTTTGGGTAATCTGTATATCCCTTTTTTCCTGGAGTATAAAAGGTGTCTTCATCCCATTCCGCTAAGTTTACATCCTGCTCGAACCGTTCTACTAAATCTGGATTCGAGATATACAACTTGGCGTAAGCTACTAAATCGGCATCGCCATCCTCTAAAATTTTATTTCCTTTTTCCTGATCGAAACCCCCATTAATAATCAACGTTCCATTATATAACTGACGGAAATGTTTGGCGATATTGGTTACAGCAAAAGGTACGTTTGTAACATCTGTAAATGGTTCAGATAAATGGATATATGCCAAATTGTAATCATTTAATTTTTTTACGATATATTCAAATGTAGGAATTGTGCTTTCATCTAGCGTTATTCCGAATAAACCATTTAAAGACGGATTAAAGCGAGCCCCAATACGTTCTTCAGGAATGACTTCTTTAATGGCATCTAAAACTTCAAAAAAGAAACGGGTTCTATTTTCTATAGAGCCACCATAATCATCGGTTCTTGTATTTGAACACGCATTAAAAAACTGTTGAAATAAATACCCGTTAGACGAATGAATTTCTACGCCGTCAAAGCCTGCTTTTACAGCATTGGCAGCCGCTTTTTGAAAATCTTTAACGGTAGATTTAATTTCTGAAACCGTCATTTCCTTAGGAGTTACGGTGTCTTTAAATCCTTCGGGAGTAAACGATTTGGCATTAGGGTTTATAGCAGAAGCAGAAACCGGTAGTGCACCATCATGAAAATCGGGATGAGAAATGCGGCCCACATGCCACAATTGTATAAAGATAGTTCCGCCTTGTTCGTGCACCCGTTGTGTGACTTTTTTCCAACCTTCAACTTGCGCATCTGTATGGATTCCGGGAGTGTTAATATATCCTACGGCTTGTTCAGAAACTTGAGAGCCTTCAGTAATTATTAAACCTGCCGATGCTCTTTGTTCGTAATACAAACCATGCAAGTCATCTGTTGGCACTTTTTCTTGGTTATTAGCGCGACTTCGTGTCATAGGCGCCATAACAATTCTATTTCTTAGTTTTATATTTTTGTTATACGGTGTTAATAAAGGTTGCTGACTCATAAAAATTGGATTTAAAATTAGGCTTTACTCAAATTTACAAAACCATAGTTATAATGTCGAATCCCCTTATGACTTTAAAATAGATTTAACTTTGTTGTTTATTTGTCAACTAAAAACAACCGTTTCAGTTAAAATAATTCCAGATAAAGCACGTCTAATAAATCAGTTTAAGTATAACGCCTTATAATGTCTTTTTCTTGGTTTTCATGTCTTGAAATAATGTTTTAAACAAGCCACGAGCAATTAATAATTTCATGATTTCATTGGTTCCAGCATAAATTCGTGCGACCCTATTATCGGCGTACATTTTTGCAATAGGATAATCCCACATATAACCATACCCACCAAATAATTGCAAACATTCGTCCACTACTTTTCCATGCATTTCTGTAGCCGAATATTTTGCTATTGAAGCACTTTCGGTGGTGAGTTTATCATTAGCTAACAGTACGGTACAGCGGTCTAAAAAGGCTTGATGTATTTGTAATTGTGCTGCGCATTCGGCGAGTTTAAATTGGGTATTTTGAAACCCAGCAATGGGTTTTTTAAATGCGGTTCTGGTAGATGTATAAGCTATGGTTTGTTCAATGGCTCCTTCTGCTCCACCTATCGCATTTAATGCTACAGTTATTCGCTCTCTGGCTAATTCGGTCATCATGATTTTGAATCCCATACCTTCTTCACCTAACCTATTTTCTTTAGGAATTTTTACATTATCAAAAAACAATTCGCAAGTATCTTGAGATTTCATTCCAATTTTTTTAAAAGGAATGCCTTTCTCAAAACCATCTGTAGAAGCTTCAATGAGTAATAAAGATATACCTTCATTCGCTGTGCCGACTTGTGTTTTTACGGCAACAATCGACAAATCACACATATATCCATTAGTGATAAATGTTTTCTGGCCGTTAACAAGATAATAGTCACCTTTATCTTCGGCATGCGTGGTTATAGCTTTTAAGTCACTTCCGCAATTGGGTTCGGTCATTCCTAAGGAGGTGATGAGTTCCCCGGAAGCCATTTTAGGAAGGTAGTTTTGCTTCTGCGCTTCGGTACCATATTTTAAAAGATATGGCGCGACAATATCTGAATGCAAAGAGAATCCCGGTCCAGAAATTCCTTGTTTTCCTAATTCTTCAATAAAAAGGGCATTAAAACTAAAATCTAATCCGCTTCCTCCATATTTTTCAGGCATATCCATACAAAGCAAACCTAAATCCCCTGCCCGCTTCCATATATCTCGGCTAACCATACCATTTTGCTCCCATTCATCAAGATGATCTATGATATCGTTTTTAATAAAATCTTGAATCATGTGTTGCATCATCTTATGCTCTTCCGATGCGTATATATCACGCTCTAATAAAACATCTTGTAACATAATACGGAGGTTTTTATTTAAATTAAACTTTAGACAACAATACTTGGACACTCGAAATAATGACAATAATAGACGAACTACCCTGAAATTCTTAAGTTAAATATGAAAACAGTACAATCCAGTTATAAAATGGTTTACCTACTCATTATCCCTATGCTTAGTCTTTTTCCAATAGAAATACAATACAACAGCTACTATAGGTAAAATGATAAATACTATAATATTAAAAGGATCGGAAAAGTCTATAGGCGAATTATTATCGGGACTAGGTGTACCAATTGGTAATTGCATTAATAATATGTTAATCGTGTTTTTCATAGCTAAAATTATCTTGTTATAAGTTACAACTTTAAAAATGTTTATACTAATTCCCATCAATTTACTGTAAAAAAAGGAAACATACTACCCTTTAAAGCATCTGCGTTAACATCTTTAATATTAGAGCAAATAGTAGGCACTCCTCTGGTTTACCTTTACAAGACGAAGCAGTAAAACACTGCTAAATACTTTTAAAAATAATTGCACTATGGAAACGAAAACATCAAATAATACATTTAAAACATTAAACCCTACCAATACGAAATCCTTGTCTACATACACCTATATGAGTGATGATGACGTCAATTCTAAGATTGAAAAGGCGCATCAAGCTTTTCTTAAATGGCGATTAAAGCCAATTAAAGAACGGGCTAAAGTGATAACAGCTATTGGTGAAGAATTACAGAATTATAAATCGGAATTAGCAGAACTTATGACCGATGAAATGGGAAAACTTTTAACCCACAGTTTGCAGGAAATCGATACATGTACGGCCATTTGTAACTTTAGTGCCGAGCATGCCGCTCAAGTTTTAAAGAATGAAGAACGCCAATTATCTAATGGCGGAAAAGGAATAATTACCTATTCGCCTATCGGAATTATATACGGGATTCAACCTTGGAATTATCCAGCGTATCAAGTCATTCGTTATGCTATTGCTAATTTAATGGCTGGAAATAGTGTGCTATTAAAACATGCCTCGAATGTTACGGGAACTGCCCTGTTGTTAGAATCTATATTTAAAGCCGCTGGATTAGAGGACGGATTATTTACAGCTTTAGTAATTAATCACGATCAATCTGATGCTATAATTAAACACAAATTGGTACGAGGTGTTACTCTAACCGGAAGTCCGGAAGCAGGAAAAGATATCGGTGCAAAGGCTGCAGCCGAATTAAAAAAATCGGTTTTAGAATTGGGAAGTAACGACGCTTATTTAGTACTTCATGATGCCGATATTGAAAACGCGGTAGAACAATCTGTTATTGGTAGAATTTATAATAATGGTGAAACCTGTATTGCGGCAAAACGATTTATTGTGGTAGAATCTGTTTACGACACCTTTAAAGAGGCTTTTGTAAAAGCCATGTCTGAATTAAAGTTAGGCGATCCAAAAGATAAGGATACAGATTTAGGGCCGATGGCAAGAAAAGATTTAAGAGAAAAATTACACGAGCAAGTTACCGAAAGTATAAACAAAGGTGCCAAACTACTTTGTGGTGGTGAGCTAAAATCGGGTAACGGATTTTATTATCCAGCAACAGTATTAGATGATGTAAAACTAGGACAGCCGGCCTACGATGACGAGTTATTTGGTCCGGTAGCTGCATTAATAAAAGCGAAAGATGAAACCGATGCCATGCGCATTGCTAACGATAGCCGTTTCGGACTTGGAGGTGGTATTTTTTCTAAAGATATAGATCGCGCAATCTCCTTAGCAGAAACCCATTTCGATACGGGGATGGTGTTTATAAATTCATTTGGCTTAGCCGATCCGCAAATGCCGTTCGGAGGTGTTAAAAACTCTGGATTTGGCAGAGAACACGGTGGTTTCGGGATGAAAGCATTTGTAAATGCAAAATCGATAATACTTAATAAATAAAAGGAAATAGGTTAAATTTATTTTTTCTTTTAAAATGCTTCTTAGCGCTTAGTTAAGAAGCATTTTTCCGTTTATATAATCTATAAAACATCGCAATTAAAACATGAATGTTATAATATAAAGTCGATTTAAGTTTTTGAATAATTTACAACTTAGAATTTTTTCAAATTTAATTATAAAAACTAAGTATATTGAAGCATGATTTTCTTTCAATTATAAACAAAGACATTCCAATTTTTTAAAAACTAATAAAAACATAAGGTCTAGTTATGGCAACTTTAATACAGAAAACTGAAATTAATATGAAATTGGTGCTTGTTGGCCTCATTGGATTTTTTAGTATGATTACTTTTGTAGACCTACAACCAGGGCAGCCAGAAGTTACCTATACCGCAGCCATTGCGGTGTTAATGGCGTTTTGGTGGGTAACCGAAGCTTTGCCGATTGGGGTAACCTCGTTTCTTCCTATTATTTTATTTCCCGTATTGGGTGTTTTAGACGGAAAATCGATTTCTGATGCCTATATCAATTATGTGATTTTTCTCTTTATAGGCGGATTTATTATGGCTTTGGCCATGGAAAAATGGGACCTTCATAAACGAATTGCTTTAAAAATATTAGCGCTTATTGGAGGTAGCCCGTTCTTAATTATGCTTGGGTTTATGTTGGCAGCTTCATTTTTATCTATGTGGATGTCGAATACTGCGACTGCCATGATGATGCTACCCATTGCCTTCTCTGTAACCACTGCTTTAGAAGATGTTTACGGTATAAATAACATGCGATCGTTTGCAGCGGGTTTACTTCTTTGTATTGCGCACGCTTGTTCTATTGGCGGAATAGCAACCTTAGTGGGGACTCCTCCAAATTTATCTTTTTTAAGAATTTTTGAAATTATTTATCCTAATGCCCCAAACATTTCATTTGGACAATGGATAGCGTTTGCCTTTCCTATTACCGTGATTATTTTTATAGCGTCATTAGTTATTATTTACTTTGGATTTAAGCCTAAAGTTCCCATAGAAAATTTAGATAAATCATTCTTTAAATCGAAATACGAAGCACTAGGAAAGGTGACAATAGAGCAAAAACGAGTCTTTATATTATTCGTTTTTTTAGCCCTATTATGGGTGTTTAGAGCCGAATTACGCTTAGGGTTTATAACACTTCAAGGATGGAGTTCTGTTTTTAAACAACCAAAATTTTTAAATGATGGTACGGTAGCCATGTTTATAGCCTTTTTATTATTTGTGATTCCTTCTTCAAAGAAAAAAGAAAGTTTAGTAAGTTGGAACATTATGAACAAAATTCCGTGGCATATTGTTTTCCTTTTTGGTGGCGGATTTGCCCTAGCTAAAGGCTTTATCGATTCTGGATTGTCTACTTATATTGGTAGTCTATTAAGCGGAACTAAAGATATGTCTGCAGTAATGCTAGTAACAACGTTAACTGCTTTAATGTCTACTTTAACCGAATTCACATCGAACACCGCGACCACCGAAATGATTTTACCCATCATGTCTGGCTTAGCTTCAGAAATAAGAGTTAATCCTTTATTAATCATGATTCCGGTAACTTTAGCGGCTTCTATGGCATTTATGCTTCCTATAGCAACACCTCCAAATGCCATTGTGTTTGGAACCGGGAAATTAAAAATGATACAATTGGTAAAAACAGGATTTATTGTTAATGTTATTGCAATCGTTATTATTGTTGCTGTAACCCTACTTTGGGGAACTATTATTTTTGATATAAATCCGACAGAATTCCCCGATTGGGCAGAAATCGGTTCAAAACCTGTAAAGCATTAATTAGGTATTAAAAAAGAACCAAACAAATCAAGTATTTTAAAAAATAGTCCGATTTTTAGTTTTTAGCTAAGGTCATTTCAGAATCCGAATTTTTAATGGTATTTGGTAGTGTTTTTGGCTGGTTCTTGTTGTAATAAAACCAAATAGCACCTATGGCTAGTACTTGGGCAATCACCGAGAAAATAGAACCTTCGAAACCAAAATCTCCTCCGTTAATCATATTATTATCCGTGATTTTAAATTCAATTAATGAATAAAAGTCTTGTCCGCTAACATTAAATCCGAATAACGTTTGAAACAAATTCCAGCTAAAATGCAGAGCTATCGGGAACCATAAATTCTTGGTGTAAGTATACGTTATCCCTAATAAAATTCCAGCTAAAAATAAATTTAAGAAACTAAACCAATCCATGTTGGGATTTGCAATATGCATAATAGCAAATAAAAAGACGATACGATAAGTGAAATAAACGGATTAAATTCGGCCAAAAGATTACGCAACACATACCCTCTAAACAGCATTTCTTCGGAGACGGAAACTAAGAAAAACACCAAAATAGCATAGAAAATATCTGTAATATTAAATGAGATATTTGAATACTGAATTTCATTTAAACCCCATAAAACAAGGTAACCCAAGCCCATAATTACAAGGCCGAGTAACACACCTACATTAATATCTTTAGCACGGTTTTTCAGTTGAAAACCTAAATTTACAAAGCGTTCTTTATCGATATATTTCATAAATATCCAAAGCACTACTGCTGTCCCTATACAGGTGAACAGCATAATAATAAATTCCTGTTTTGAAGTTTTTATGGCATCCAAATCCATATAATCTACTCCACAAATGGCCATACCAGTTAACTGAAAAATTCCAACAATTATAAAATATGGTATAATGAGTAATAAAATTCGTCCTATGGCATTCATATTTATAGTTTTAAGGAATGACTTAATGCTTTCGTAGAATTTTAAAAGTATTAAAAGTTAGTTACATACCAAAGTGAAAAAATATAAAACAAAACAGCACTTAAAACAAAATTGTTCTAAGTGCTGTTTTTTATATGAAACTGAAGTAAGACCTAAAATTTTCTAGGCTTCACCACGTGCTGGGTAATCTTTATCTAAAACAAACTTGATAGATTTTAGTAAGGCTACGATTTCTGGTCTTGCAAACGGCATGGTCTGGATAGATGATGCATAAAGTGTTATATCCGGACGAATTAAAAATACGCCAGGTTCTATAAATTGTTCTGGTTCATCTTTAATCCCTTTAGAAATATAAAGGCCCCAATTTCTAGCTTCTTCAATAGGAAACTCATAACCTACCGGAACATCAGAAATATCCCAATCCTTAAACGTAGCTTCCGCAACCTCTTTAGTGTCTGAACTAATGGCTACAATATTTACACCGATGTCTTTAAAATCTTTAAGATGTTCTTGAATAGTTTCTAAATATTTTTTACACACTGGGCAGTGTTTTCCTCTGTAAACCACAACCATATTAAAATGTTCTGGTTTTTCTTCACTTAGGGTCCATGTGTTTCCGTCTAATAATTTTATGGATAAATCCGGTGTTTTTGTTCTTGGCTTAATATGATTCATAATACTCTGTTTTTAAAATTTAACTTTAATTTTTACTATATAAATATGTCCTACGACATAGATTTGAATGCTTCTGGAATAGCCGTGTCTCCTTCTAAAATTTCAAAAGTGCTGGTGTTAGATTGTTCATTATCTAAGGCATACACCAACGTTTTTGCAACATCATCTCGACTAATTTCTCCTGAATTTGAAAGGGATTTTCCTAATTGAATATGCCCTTGCCCAGGATGATTATTTAATCGGCCTGGTCGTACAATCGTATAATTCAAATGAGAAGACGTTAGGTATTGATCAGCTTTTTGTTTGGCTGTAAGATAATCTTGAAGCCTCTCGCTTTGCTCTGGCTTATCGGCTCCCATAGAACTCAGCATCACAAATTTCTTAATGTTAGCATCTTCAGAGGCTTTTATCATTTTAATAGCACCATCTCGATCTACAGCTTCTACCTTTTTTCCGCCAGATCCTGCAGCAAAAATCACCTTATCTGCACCAGTAACGGTTTTAGAAACATCCTGCTCTAAATCGCCAAAAACAGTTTTAATATTTTTGGTTTTAAATTCAGATTCCTGTGCTTCGTTTCTTACCATTGCTATGGGTTCGAAAAGCTCTGATGATTTTAAAAGTTCAACTATTTTATGTCCCGTGGTACCCGTTGCACCAACTACTAGTATTTTTTCCATGTCTTTTATTTAAAGACGAAGTTCCGAATTTCTTATAGGTCGCACTGCCGTAAATGCTTGAATTATTGACGTAAATACATTCTCAGGGTAATCTCAAGGTTGCTTGTAGTTAAACACCGTATATTCTACTTTATAATTTATATTTTTACGATAAGAAAAAACAACTCTAAAATGTCCATGAAAAAATACTACGTCCTTTTATTTTTTATGGTTTTGTTTAGCAGTATCGCCTTTGCAAATCCGTTTATTCGTTTAGATTCTTTGGAATTGCTGCAAACAAAACAAAAGCTTAAAAACGGAACAGCATCACCAGAAACGCTTGCGGCCTATCAAAAATTAATTAAAGATGCTAATAAGACACTGACATTAGAAAATCCATCTGTAATGGATAAAACCTTACTTCCACCTTCAAAAAATAAGCATGACTATTTAAGTTTAAGTCGATATTGGTGGCCTAATCCAGAATCAGCCGATGGTTTACCTTGGATTCGTCACGATGGAAAAACCAATCCAGACTCTCAAACCGATGCCGTAGACAGAAAGCGTTTAGCTTTATTGGGACGAAGTGTTTGGAACCTAAGTTTAGCTTATTATTTTACACAAGATGAAACCTATTCAAAGAAGGCCATTAGCATGATTGAAACCTGGTTTATTAATCCAGAAACCTTTATGCATCCACATTTAAAATATGGACAAAGTATACCGGGATATCCTAATACTCGACCTTTTGGAATTTTAGATGGGCGCTCTATAGTCGAGTTTATACCCGATGCTGTAACTCTATTGACGCCTTCTAAGTATTGGGATGCTACACACCAAGTAAAAATGAATACTTGGTTTTCTGACTATTTACAGTGGTTAACAACAAGTCCTTTAGGTATGCAAGCAAGTAAATTAGAAAATAATCACGGTTCTTGGTATACTTTTCAGGTTGCTGGATTGGCATTGTATTTAGGAGACACCGCTTTGGTACAACAGATGGTAAAACATGCCGAGCAAAACTTGGAAACTATGCTAAATGAAGACGGCGGACAAATTCATGAATTGGAGCGTTCTAGATCCTTTTTTTACAGTTGTTTTAATTTAGATGCATTAACAGAATTAGCAAATTTGGGAGATAAGGTTCATGAGAATATGTGGGATTACGAGTCTGAAAACAAAAAAGGTTTAGGTTTAGCCTTGCACTATTTAACAGCGGTTGTCGACGGAAAAGTATGGCCACACGACACGCTAAAAGCTATTAATTTCTCTTATTTGATACCGATACTTTCTAAATTTTATAAAAAATATGACGATAAAATTTACAAAGATTTCTTGGTTAAAATCCTTAACGACATCGATTCAAATTCGCAACATAATAGAACGCTTCAAGAATTTTGGTTGTTTCCTCCAGATCAATTTTAAAACATAAAGTAGCATAAAAACAAAGAAGCTGTCTTTAAAGTTGAGAATTCGTCAATCTGAAAGGATACAGATTAACGGATTTTAAAACTTTTTTGGACAGCTTCTTTTATAAATGGGTATTGTAATTTACAAAACCTAAATAGCTTAATTCACTTTTAAAAGTGATATATCGAACAATACCACAGCGCCGCTAGGAATATCGTTACTTCCGTATTTTCCATAGGCTAAAGACGACGGAATTATTAGTATGCCTTTACCTCCTTCTTTAAAAAGAGGTAAACCTATTTGCCAACCTTTAATTAAATTTTTTAAATCAAATGTAGCACCGGCATCACTACTTTGGTCAAATACTTTACCATCGGTTAAATAACCGGTATAAGCCACAGTTACGTTAGAATTTACTGTAGGGTTTTCGCCTGTACCTTCTTCTTCCATAACATAATACAAACCAGATTCCGTAGCCATAGCATTTAATCCATTTGCAGCGATATAATCAAGAATTTCTGCCTTATTTTCTGCTTCGTGATCTATAATTTCAATTTCGAAAATTAAAACCGATCCCCCTTTTATACCATTATAATCGTTACTTCCGTAGGCTAAATGGGCAGGAATTAATAACATTCCACTTCCCCCTTCGTTAAAAAACTTTAGGCCTTCTTGCCAACCAGAAATAACGGTACTAAGGTTAAAAACAGCACCCGTTTCGTTACTTTCTCCAAATACTTTACCATCTGTTGTATAGCCTTTATAATGAACAGCAATATCCGATTTTGAAGTAATTTCACTTCCAGCTCCTACTTCATCAATAACATAATATAAACCCGATTCTGTGCGCGTGGCATCTAAATTATTGGCTTCTACATAAGCAGCAATTTCTTGCTCATTTTCTAAAGAATAATCTTTATTAGAGAAATTATCGTCTGAAGTACAAGAGACGAAAAGAATAACACATAAAGCGATACAAACTGATTTCATTTTCTATTTTTTTAATTAGGACTGCAAAAATAGACAAATACCCGTTGAAGGAGCCCGAAAACCTGTTAAAATACAAGGTGAATTTAAAGGAAAACAGCTGTTAAATTTTGAATAATTATCAATAAAATAAAAGGAAAACAGAGGTTTTTAAAGTCCAACAAGCTTTAATCCTTTATATCTTCAAAAATCCAAACCATTCTGTCCAAAAACCACATTTTTGCCATGTACACTAAAATGGCTCCAAGACAAGTGAGTTTTAGGTCTAAATGCCATAACCCATAGCCTAAAATGATAACCCCAATAATTTGTAAGATTGTAAGAATTTGGATTGGTAAGTGATGATGTTTAGGCACAGGATTAGATTTACGTTCGGCCCAATATTTTTCTCCTAGAACAGATTTAGAACCCCAAGACTTAAAATGTTTTGGTTTTTTAAATAAAGTGGGATTAATTTTTAACCAAACAACAAGTAATAGAATAGGAATTACACAATACCAACCTATCCAAACTCGCGACCAAATGGCTAAAATTATAAATGGTAAGGTAGCAAATCGTGTCCAAATAGACCAAGGATTTGCGTGTTTCATCCATGTATCACCATCCAGATTAAAAGATTTTGCAATTTGTTTTTCGATTGACATTCTATTTTGGTTTGAGCAAGATAAAATTACAAAAACTAATTTTTAAGCGGTGATAAAATGTAGGATATGTATCAAGGAATGGTTGTAATCATCCTTTCAAATAAAATTAAAAATTTATTCACATAAAACAAAAGCTTAACATTTTCTAAAAAACTATATTTGCCGCCATGTGGATGTATTTGGGCCTGCTATCGGCTTTATTTTTAGGATTACATAATTTATGTAAAAAACATGCGGTACAAGGAAATGAAGTTTTTCCGGTACTTTTAGGAACCATTTCTTCGGGATTTTTGTTGTTACTTCCCTTTTATTTAGGCTCTCATTTTGCGCCAGAATATACCAAATCTTTAGGCTTTTTTGTTGAAGGTATTCCGTGGCAAAAACACGGTTTTATTTTTATAAAATCTGCAATTATGGCTGCTTCTTGGGTATTAGCTTATCAGGCATTAAAGCATTTACCTATTACCATTGTTACGCCTATTAGGTCTGCTGGACCATTTTTTACATTTATAGGAGCCATTTTTATTTATCAAGAACGTCCAAATGCTTTACAGTGGATTGGTTTCTTTTTAATTATTGGATCTGTGATTTTATATTCAAAAATAGGAAAAAAAGAAGGCATACATTTTAAACGAAACAAATGGATTTTTGCCATAGTTGCAGCCACCTTTTTAGGGGCTTCAAGTGGTTTATACGATAAGTTTTTAATTCAGAATTTAGAATTGAATCCCCAAACGCTTCAATTCTGGTTTTGTTGGTATACCGTACTAATTTTACTTGTTATTCTTGCTATTACTTGGTTTCCTAAGGCCGAAAAGAGACGGGCGTTTACATGGCGTTGGTCTATTCCGGCTGTTGGTATTTTATTACAGACCGCCGATTACTTTTACTTTAGAGCTTTGCAAGATCCGGAAGCTTTGATAATGATACTTTCTGCTATAAAACGGAGCCAGATTATAATTGCCGTAGTTATTGGTGGACTTATTTTTAAAGAACAAAATAAACGAAAAAAATTAGTGCCTCTAGCGGGAATTATGTTGGGTGTGTTTTTAATTTTGTATTCCTAAATCGTATGATAATTGTATAATTTGATTGATTTTACAATTGAATTTGTACACCATTCAAATACAACTAATTCCCTTTTATCCGCTCCCAAAGATCCCGCATGAGGCGTTTAGCATCAACCGCTTCTTTGGGCAATTCTTTAAATGATATTTCGCCATTTCCATCCTTCATAATTTCATACTGAAATACAAAATTTTGGGCATTTGGTTGCATGCTTAAGGTCCCGAAACGAAGATCGTTAAAATATAAATCGTCCTCTTTTTGTGAAATGGTGTACCAACCTTTTGAAATATGAATCATACGCTTCATTTTTTCGTTAGCTTTTAATTCGGCTATCAATTCATGTTGCTT
This sequence comes from Formosa haliotis, assembly GCF_001685485.1. Classification (NCBI taxonomy): domain Bacteria; kingdom Pseudomonadati; phylum Bacteroidota; class Flavobacteriia; order Flavobacteriales; family Flavobacteriaceae; genus Formosa; species Formosa haliotis. The sequence goes on from NZ_BDEL01000001.1 coordinate 463,350, forward strand.
AGGATACCTGGTAAATGAGATGGGTTGCGTATCGAAAAAAGAATAATTCCCTACCAAATAGGCATCTTTAGTATCTACATTCGCTGTCCATAAAATTGTGTTTAAAGGTGCTGGTCGTGTATCTAAATCGGAATACGCGATATTTTGATACTTTAATGCAGCCTCAAATTTCGTAAAGGCTATTCCTTTTAAAATTAAACTCAACACCAAATACGAAGAACTTAAAATAAGTCCGATATTATTATACTTCCGGCGTTTTCGAGAGCTTCGGTTCTGAAACATCGCCAAAATTAAAAACACCAAAAACGGCAGCGTATAAAGCGGATCGATGACAAAAATATTTTTGTAAGCCAATCTTAAATCTAACGGCCAAAGTAATTGCGTGCCCCAAGTGGTGTGCGCATCTAATAGCGGATGGGTAATAAATGCCAAAAAAAATAACCAAGACCAATCTTTAATATTTTTATAAGACTCGTACCGTGTAACAATCCAAGCGCAGACGGGTGCAAATACTACAGAAAACACTATGGAATGCGTGAATCCTCTATGGATTTCGAGAGCAGTAACCGTGTCGGTAACATGAGAGGCCAATACATCTAAATCTGGAATAGTACCAGCAATAGCACCGTAAAGCATGGCTTTATTACCAATTTTCCGGCCTAAAATAGCCTCGCCAACAGCGGCTCCTAAAACGATTTGTGTGAGTGAATCCATATGTGTATACAAACATAATAGATGTTTTGCATATCACCTCAAGGAATTCAATGAAAACAGCTTACATATGCGCTTCAAACCAAAAGTCGATGCCCTGAGGTGCTTTTTCCGAATCTCCACCTGGTCTTTGTCCGCCACCACGAGACCCTTCTCTTCCACCTCCTCGACCTCCAGGGCCGCCACCTTGTGGTCTATTACCTCCTCCAGGTCGCATATCGCTTTCCATACCTTCTGGACGATCTTCCTTAGCCGATTTATCTGGTTTAGCTGTTTGTACACCAATCAGTAATTTAGAAAGGTCATTTTTAGCTTTAGCTTTAATTTTTTCTTTCGGAATTGTAAGCTTATAAGTTAATAGATTATCGTTTTCATTGTAAGCATATTGCGCAGAAACTCCTATACTGTTTAGCAGTACATTAAATTGTTGTTTGGAATCGTGAAACTGAAATAATGCCTCTTCCGGAAAATCTTGGGTTACCAAAGTATTTATATCAGATTTTACTTGATTCATTTCAGCCTCTGATTGAAACTGATCTTCCCTGCTAGCTCCTCGCTCACCCTCCATTCTCATGGGCATTCTAATCGGTGCTATGGGGTAGATTATTGCAACATCTTCTTTCTCTTTTCCCTTTAAATCGAACCAAATGGTTACGCCTCGGCGCAGCATAGACATTATGGTTTTAGTGTCTTTAGAGCTTAATTGTATGATAATATTAGCATTATTTTGTGTGACTTTATAATCGACAAGTTCGTGAGAACCAGAAATGGTATCTGTTTTTGTTAGACCATTTTCGGTATGGGCTGCTACAGAAAAGGTATAAAAACCTAGGACAAATAAGCATATAAGCGATTTCATAGTATTAAAATTTAAGATTGAAAAGTATAAAAGTATAGGGATTCCTGCGTGTGTTAAAATACAATAGACAAACCTTGTAAATCTACCTACGAATGTGGTGAATGTAATGATGAAACTCTACTTAAATACGACCTTTTAGAAACATATTAATGTAATTCTTTCTCTAAACTGTTAATGAGTAATTTTGTTTTACCACGTAATTCCTTGGCATTTTCTAGCTGAATTCTTGTTTGAAGCAACCGATCTATTAAACTATTTTGATAATCTCTATCCGCTAAAAGTGCACCGTAATTAGATGTTTTTCCATAGGTTTTTATTTGTGAGAATTGTGCAGGTAACTTATCAATTAAAGAAATATGCGATTCTAAAACTGGCTTTAATTTGTGCTCTATAATCAATTTAATCTTTTCATCTTGTTCTTTAAATTTTTCAATCTTATTAGGAAACATTATAATAAGATCTTTTAAACTCGCATTTTCCATAAACTCGAATTTATTCGTATTTACTATAGAATTTATAACACCGTCTAACAGACTTACCTTCTTATCTGCCAGATTAATAATCGTGTCTTTTGCCCCAACGGTAAGAGTTTTTGGGTCTTGGCCAACATATTTTAATGTGCTTTCTAAATAGGAAATGGTTTGTGGATATTCGTCGATTACACCACACAAAATACCATAATTTGTATGTAATTCTTCGTTTAAATTCGCATATATTTTATGCTCGGAAATGCTATTTTTTCTTATGTCATTTAATTCGTTAATTTTCCAGGCAATAGAAATACCAATAACTATAAGTACAATTTCTCCTAAGGCATAAATGAGATAAGATTTTATTTTTCCAGAGGCCACTAATTGCTGTCTTAACTTTCGGAATAATTTCATATTCTAAATTTTTAATCTTGTTAATTTTAAATATGAATGAAATGTAAGGCTCTTTAAATTAGATAAGAAAATAGATATACCAAACCGGTTATCCTATCTACAATTACACAGATTATAAGGATTCGAATTGAAGAAAATTATGAGAATTACAAAGAATTAGAATTGATAAACTCCAAAAATTTGGGCTTATATTGTTCGGAAACCGTGATGCGCTGATTGTTGATAATAATTTGGCTACGCTCTACCACATCTATATTTTTTAACGACACAATAAAAGAGCGATGCACACGCATAAAATCTGATTTTGGTAATTCTTCCTCTAAAGATTTTAAACTCATTAGGGTTAAAATGGCTTTGGGGTTGTCCTTTAACCAAATTTTTATATAATCTTTTAAGCCTTCAAAATACAAGACATCGGCTAATTTTATACGTACTTGTTTATACTCCGATTTTACAAAAAGAAATTCCTTTTCTTCCGAAACAGCAGCTGCAGCCTCCGTTTTGCTTCCTTTTACCATCTCGAACCAAGTTCGCGCTTTATTGGCGGCGGTTAAAAATTCGGCATAATCAAAAGGTTTTAATAAATAGTCTAAAGCTTCTACCTTAAAACCTTCTAACGCATAGTGATCGAAGGCTGTTGTAAAAATTACTCGGGTACTTTTGGGCAACATTTTAGAAAATTCTAAACCCGATAAATCTGGCATTTGTATATCTAAAAATAGCAGATCTACCGTCTCTGTTTGCAGAAACTCCATAGCCTCAATCGCACTACTACACTTTTTTTGAAGTGCTAAAAAGGGTGTTTTTTCAACATAACTTTCTACCAAATTTAGAGCCATGGGCTCGTCGTCAACTATAACACAACTCAGTTTTAAAGATTCCATAAGGCTTAAGTTTCTATTTGTAAATCTACTAAAAATCGGCCATCTAAAACCTCGGTTTTAAAGGTATGCTTGTTAGGGTATAATAAATTCAAGCGTTTTTTTAGGTTTTGTAAGCCAATACCAGAGCCACTTTTATCATCGGTTTGCTTTGGGAAATTGGCATTTTCTATATGAAAACATACTTTATTTCCTTCGGTAGTCATTGCAATGTAAATGTTACTTTCTTTATGTGCCGAGACCCCGTGTTTAAAGGCATTTTCTATTAATGAAATAAATAATAAAGGGGCTACTTTAAGGGGTGAAATGTCTGAAGGAAACTTGGAAACCACCTGAGTTTTATCGGAAATACGCAGTTTCATAAGTTCTAAATACTTTTTCATAAAATCGATTTCTTTAGATAAAGGCACCTCTTCAATATTGGTTTCGTACAACAAATACCGCATCAATTTACTTAAACTGTGAATGGTCGATTTGGCTTGTTCTGGCGAAATATCGACCAAAGAATAAATGTTGTTTAACGAATTAAAAAAGAAATGCGGCTGTAACTGATAGCGTAAATGTTGTAATTCGGAATGCAGTTTTACATTTGCGGCTTCTCTACGCTCGGTTTCGGTAGTTTGCCAGCGTTTTGTAGTTTTTAACGCAATAGAAAATAATAACGGAACCACGTACGATAGCATTTGCATATAAACAAACATTTCGAATGGTGGTTTCTCGTTAGCTTTTCTAGGATCATTTTTCATTAAATCCTCGAAAAAATGAATTTCAATTTGTTCTCTTAAATATAAAAACAACGCAATAAGTCCGAGGTTTATAGAGATGAATACAAATGTCTTTTTTGTAAACAAATAGCGATCAATAAGAATTAAATAATTGATATAGAAAATTATAGCATAAAACCCTATCGGAATCCAAAAATGTGCGATAATACGATTTAGGTCCTGCTCTTGCCCGTACGATAAAAAATAAGGCATGCTAAATAACACCAACCATACCAATATATGCGAAGCAATTACTATATATTTATTCTTGTGCATTTCATTGTTGTTTTAAATTTTACCATAAATAGTTATATCACATTTAGTGAGTATCAATTATAGAATTATGGATTTAGTCTGTCTAAATCTTAAAAACCAACCAGCTAAACCTCGATTGCATTTGTAAATGTTAAACTTTAAATGGCTACCACAAATGTAAAAACAATACTTTTCTTTTCTTTACAAAATAGATGATTAGATGTGTTTACTATATGAATCTAAAGATTTTATAGATGGCTTTATTTCTAAAAATTAATTTCAATAGTAATGCTTTATAGAAACGATTCAAAAACCATACTTCCCAAAAAAGACCTCATTCTATAAAGTAAGATTTGTTTTTAACTCATATTCAATAATACAATAACATATACAAAACAGCTAGTTTACCTTTACTTTCAATACATGGGTCATAATTTATAGGATTTGAATTTTGATTTATATAGAGTTCTTCTAAGTATAGATATTTTTAACACATAGATTCATTTTAAGGAGATTAAATCTTGATTAAATACTAAAACTACTATTTTAAGTAAGAATCAGGCTTTAATTATGCCTTAGGAATCTTTATTTATTTAAATCAAATACTAACTAATTATGACTTATTTAAAAAAACTAAAATGGTTAACCACATTAATGGTGGTTTTAATGTCTTACTATTCTAAAGGTTATTCCCAAACACAAGTAGTAGTTAACTCCTTATCAGAGTTTCATTCTGTTGTACAAAACAGTGATCAAGAAATAATTCTAGCACCTGGCGATTATGAATTAGATGATTTACCAAGTGATTCAAGAGTAATTAATTGTTCAGGTTCTAACAATACTATTGATATGACAGGAGTACGAATTAAGACTTTAGTTGGCTCTATTAGAGAAAGCTACTTTATTATATCTGGAAATGATAATATCGTTAAAAATGGAGCAATTGAAGATTATTATTCTAGTGGTCTTACAGAAGTTACAGACTATAGTGCTTATAATAACGACCCTGCGCTTGCATATGGATTAAAAGGAGCAGCAGTTATGCGTATTTCTGGAAATAACAATCAGTTACTAGATTTTGAATTAATTATTAGAGGTTCTTACCCTTACGGTTATGGAAGTATTTATGGAATAGGATCAGACCGCACATTTAACCATAGTAAACGTTGTGGTATAGTGATTAATGGTCTTGAGGGTGGTGGAAATGGAAACACTTTAGATGGTATAACCATGTATCATTATGCTTTTGGGCATGGTATTTTTATACAAAATGGAGCAGGTAACAATCTAATTAAAAACTGTTATGTTGAAGGAAGAATGAGACCTAGTGCAGATCTTTATAATGACACTGAAACATACGATTATCCGTACCGTAGCAATTATGAAATTGCTGCACCGGGTACTCCTTTTGCAATGCCTTTTGAGTCTCCTATTCCAATTCCTATGGATGTTATGTACCCACTTTCTGAGGATGGTATCCGTTCCTATGGTGGTACCGGCGCTGTAACTGTAGAAAACTGTACAGTAAAAAATATGCGAGGGGGTGTTCGTACCTATTTAGCCTCTAGTGCTACAGTAACAAACTGTACCTCTATAGGCAATGGTTTAACTAATTTTAATGTTAATAGTGGAGGTCAAGTTAGTGAATCAACAGGAGATTTTACTTATGCTCCTATAATGGACGTTCCATTAGATCGTTCAGGTCAAAATATAGAATTGACTATTATGCCATCACCTGATGCTATAGGTCCACACAATATTGCAGATATTGATGGAAATAATCATAAAATTACTTTTCATCGTACAGAAGGGCCTTTAGATAGTGATGAAGAACGCGCAATTGTAATAACAGGAAATAATTCCACTATTGTAAACGAAACGGAATACAAAATTATCCTTGAATCCACTGCAAGTGGAAATACCATTATAAGCTGTGGTGGTGGTGAAATTATAGATAATGGTTCTCTAAACACTATTACTGAAAGTGAAAATTGTAAACTTCCTGTTAACCTAGCAACTAAGTATGGGACAGCAACCCAATCTACAGATTATGAAAGTCATGGTTCTGCGTCAAATGCCATTGATGGGAACACAAATAGTACTTGGGGTGGTCGTTCACTATCTCATACCAGTGGTAACGCAACACTAGATCCAGAACCTTGGTGGCAAGTAGATTTAAGTGCGAATTACCAAATAGAAACCATAAAAATATATAATAGAACAGATTGCTGTTCAGATAGACTTAATAATTTTACAGTAGAAGTAATTGATTCAAATGGTGCCGTAGCTTTTAGTCAATTTTATGAAACAGCACCAAGTAATGCTTTTACCATAACTACAGGAGATGCTATTGGAGGTATTGTAAAAATATCTAAAACAACTTCTGATGCTTTAGCATTAGCCGAAGTCGAAATTTTTGGTGAAGATGCTGAAGTTACCTTATCGGACAAGACATTTGAACTCAGTCAAATCAAACTATACCCAAACCCAGCCAACGATATACTTAACATAGCAAATGCAAAAGGAGAAATGGTGTCAGTTTATAGTATTCTTGGTAAACAGGTTTTAACAACAAAACTAGAACACGCCAATGAAACTATAGATATTAGTGGTTTAAATACAGGTATATATTTTGCTGAATTTAAGATTGGAACAACTAGAAAAATAATAAAACTAATTAAAAAATAACCCTAATAATAATAATAATAATTTCTAGAAAACTAGAACATTCGACATAAAATCGAATCTAGTATCATAAAAAATAAACCTATGAGAACCTTAATGCTAAGTTGTGCAGTGATTATGCTTATGATGAATCCTGTACATTCACAATCTACTAATAACGCTATTGACCCCTATGCCAATGAAACCGAGGCTGAACGCGATGCCCGTATGGAATGGTTTCGTATCGCAAGATTTGGAATGTTTATACATTGGGGCGTTTATGCTGTTCCTGCAGGAATATACAAAGGTGAAGATGCGGGAAAATATGGTGAATGGATTATGTCGGACGCAAGCATACCCATGGCCACCTACCAAAATTACGCCAAGGAATTTAACCCTGTTAAATACGATCCAGAAGCTTGGGTAAAGCTCGCTAAAGATGCAGGCATGAAATATATTGTTATTACCTCTAAACATCATGATGGTTTTGCAATGTTCGGCTCTAAAGTTTCTGAATGGGATATTATGGATGCTTCTCCTTACGGAAAAGACCTTATTGCCCCTTTGGCCGAGGCATGTAAAAAACATGGCATTAAGCTAGGACTGTACTATTCGCAAGCTCAAGACTGGAACCAAGGCGGATCTGCTCGAGGTAAGGATAAAAAAGGCAAGTGGGATCCAGCTCAGGAACATGATATGGACGATTATATTAAAAATATTGCCGTGCCTCAAGTAAAGGAAATTTTAACGCAATACCAACCTGCAATATTATGGTGGGATACACCACGAGGCATGACAAAAGAACGTGCCGAACAATTTTTACCACTTTTAAAACTTTCTCCGGGCGTTATTCATAATAACAGACTTGGTGGCGATTATGAAGGAGACATCAGTACGCCTGAACAGTTTATTCCTGGTACAGGTCTTCCTGGCGATTGGGAATCGTGTATGACCATGAACAATACTTGGGGATATAAAAGTAACGATCACAACTGGAAGTCTACTGAAACCCTGATCCAAAATTTAGTTGATATTGCTAGTAAAGGTGGAAATTTCCTCCTAAATGTAGGACCAACAGCCGAAGGTCTAATCCCTGAACCTAGTGTTGAACGGTTAAAAAATATTGGAACATGGATGGATAAAAATAGTGAATCTATTTATGGTACCAGTGCAAGTCCGTGTCGTACACCTACATGGGGGCGAATCACTACACGTACAACTGGAAAAAATACGACGCTTTATCTTAATGTTTTTGACTGGCCAGAAAACGGAGAGCTATTTATACCTATTACCAACACCGTGCAATCTTGTAATTTACTGGTTAATAAATCTCAAAAATACAAAACAAAAACCGATGATCAGGGTACCACAATATCTTTAGTAGGTAAAGCTCCAGATGCTATTAGTTCTGTAATTGTATTAGAAATAATAGGGAAACCTATAGTAAGCGATGCCGACATAATTAAGCAAAATGAAGATGGCACTGTTTTATTAACCGCACAACAATCCATAATAAATAATGTGATAGGCACTCATGTTGCTTATAATAAAGAGATGGATTGCATAGAACAATGGTCAGCTCAAAAAGTAACAGTGGATTGGGACTTTAACGTTGATACAGCAGGTACATACGCTATTATGATGGACATAGCCTCTGAAGAAGAAAGTGAAATAGAACTTACTGTGGCAGAACAAACTATTAAGAATAAACTACCTGCAACCGGAGGTTTTACAACTTATAAAACAGTAAATGTTGGTGAAGTGGTTATTGATAAAGCAGGTAATTATAGTATTCATCTTAAACCAAACGATAAAGCATGGAACACAATAAACTTACATAAAGTACAATTGTTACCGAAGCGGTAAACTACCCATTTTAACGCAGATAATACCCTTAGCTTCTCCTTATGTTAATAATGTAATGCGATGCTAATGTATGTGTCTCAATAAAAACGAGGCTGTCCTTAAGTGTTTAAATCTTCATTCTGAATATATTTCAGAATCTCATCATATTTAGTACCAAGTATGTGAGAACCTGAATCAAGTTCAGGTTGACGAAATTTCAACTTTTTAGACAGCCTCGTTTTTTTGTTCCATAACCCGTATGGATTATTGGCCTTGTTCTATACCTGAATGTCCTAATTAATAGAAGATAAAAGCTTTCCTATATCAAGAGTAAAAGTATAATTAATAACTTAATCAGTTATAACTTAGAAAACAAATGAGCTGGTATCTCATCTTTAACAATGACGTTTTTCGGCCCCCCTGCATTTTCACTTCTATTAAATGATAATAAAATGTTACCTACTTTTTGATAATTATCCCACGCTCTTATAAATCGTGGTTTTTCATCTTTATAATTTCCAAAGAACGCCCATTGTTTAACTAAATGATCGGTTTGATCGATATAAATATGATATTTATTATCCGGTGTAACTCCTACATTTATAAATGTCATTTCTAGCACGTCAGCTAAATTTCCGTTTGGTAGTTGCGCTGTCTGTACATAAGTAATTTGAACTCCATCATCTTTTAATTTCCAAGGCATAGTTAACCAATACGAATCATTAATCCACCATTTTTTCCCTTGTTCAAGGACTTTACTAAGTGCTTCGGGGGCGGAAATTAATTTACCATCTTGTGACGCTTTTCCTTCCCCTGAATTAATATTGACAATAAGCAATAGGTTTTCAGTAGAATTTTCTATTCTAACATCTCCAGTCCATTTATCCCAATACAGTGTTCTTTTTCCAAAATCCCATTGAACGAAATGCGTATTATTCCAATTTTCCAGGCCTCCCATGGCGTCGAAAGATTGTTGTATGAGTTGATTGATTTTCTGTGTGTCTTCTTGAGCTTGAACATGTATCGCTCCCAAAAGCATAAGGATAATTACTTTAAATTGTTTCATGAATGTGATTGTGTTTTAGTGATTTATAAATATAATTAAAGGGTGGACTAATTTAACCCATCCTTTATTATATAAAGTTTTCTTTACTAATCCCAAGTATTCGATTTAGACACCGCATAGTTTCCTGGCCCCGTAAAAAACAATGCTAATGCACCAAAGGCATACAATAAAATCATTTCTATGGCTAGTCCTCCTGTTTTAGATAAGGCGAACAAATTTTCGGAATGTGCTAAAAATAAGGCAAAGAACATTCCAAAAGTAAAAACTAAAGCTGCTAATCGCGTTCTAAAACCGATAATAATAAGCAAGGGTGCAAGCAATTCTGTAATATACACGCCATAGGCCATGAATTCTGGTAAACCGTGGTTTGATAACATATGCATTACGGCGTCTATATGACCTAGTTTTGCCACCCCATGAAACAGCATCAAGCCACCAGTGGTAAGTCTTAAAATTAATAATCCGATGTTACTATTTGTTTTCATTATAATTCGATTTATAGGTTTGTAATCCGATTACATGATGTTTTTATGTGCTTTATTCGGATTGATTTTAGTTTCGATGTATACCAATTGTTTAAGCTGGTTATCCTCTTTTTGTCTTATTACTTTAGAACTCATATACTTAAAAGTAAAAAGTCCTATACTTAATATGATCATTGAAATTGTCATGGTTTTATAATTTAATTTATTCGTAACGTAAAGCTGTAATAGGGTCTAATGCTGATGCTTTTCTTGCCGGATACCAGCCAAAGAAAATTCCTGTAATGGCACAAACAGCAAAGGAAATTACTATAGAATATAAAGCCACACTGGTAGGCCAATGCAGGAATTTCTCAATAAATACCGTAGCCCCTAAACCTAAGATGACGCCTAACACACCACCTGTTATACTAATTAAAATAGCTTCGATTAAGAATTGCATTAAAATATCCGATCCTTTACCACCAACCGCCATTCGTAAGCCAATTTCTTTGGTTCGTTCTTTTACCGATACATACATAATATTCATAATTCCAATACCTCCAATAAGTAGTGAAATACCTGCTACTGCCACAAGTAAGATGGTTAACATTTCGCTAGTAGAACTAAAGGTTGAAATAAGTTCTTCCATAGATCGTACAGTAAAATCATCGTCTTCGCTATCTAATAATTTATGTTGTGTTCTTAAAAGTTCGGTTACTTGCTCAACGGCGGCAGGAGCATCGTCTTCACTAATAGCAGAAGCCATTATTTGATTTAAATAGTCGATAGCCAAAATACGTTTTTGTACCGTTGTAAATGGCGCAACTACTATATCGTCTTGATCTTGTCCGAAAGTATTCTCCCCTTTTTCTTCTAAAACGCCAATGACTTTAAACGGAATGTTATTAAAACGAATCATTTTACCAACTGGATCTTCGCCATTAGGAAAAACATTGTCTACTACGGTTTGACCAATTAATGCGACTTTTGAAGCTGATTTTACTTCGGCATCGGTAAACATACTTCCACTTTGTAAACCAACCACTTTAATATTTAAAAAGTCTGGATACACCCCATAAATGGTGGTAGGCCAGTTGTTATTACCGTTAATTGCTTGTCCGCCACTATTAACCACGGGCGTGATATAGCTTAACAACGGACTGTTTTCCTTAATCACCTCGAAATCTTTAAGTGTTAAAGTTTGGACATTCCCTCCGCTTCCTCTCGCCGGACTTCGGTCGTCTGCTCCAGGACGGATGGTTACCATATTGGAACCCATACTAGAAATAGTGGTTCTAATACTTTCTTTAGAACCTTCACCAATGGCAAGCATGGCGATTACAGAGGCAACACCAATTATAATTCCGAGCATCGTTAACAAGGTTCTTACTTTATTAAGCACGATGGCTTTATAAGCAATTTTAAATAGATTTAATAGTCTCATAATTAATGGTCTTCTTTAGGTAATTTGGCTAATTCTTCTGCTGCCGATAATATGTTTGTATTCTCATCATCTTTTATAACATGGCCATCTTTTAAAACAATGGTTCTGCTACTAAACATGGCGATATCGGACTCGTGGGTAACAAAAGTGATGGTAATACCTTGCGTTTTGTTTAGCTCCTGAAACAAGGACATAATCTCGTACGAGGTTCTTGTATCTAGGTTTCCTGTGGCCTCATCGGCAAGTATCATTACGGGGTTGTTTACCAGGGCTCTGGCAATAGCCACACGCTGTTGTTGTCCTCCCGAAAGTTGCGAAGGTGTATGATGTAATCGTTCACCCAAACCCACCATTTCTAGAGCTTTAACAGCACGTTCACGACGTTCGGTATGAGACACTTTACTATTGTATAACAAGGGTAATTCTACATTTTCTATAGCCGATGTACGTGCTAATAGATTATATGACTGAAAAATAAATCCGATTTTTTCGTTACGTATCGTGGCCAATTCATTTTTAGATAGGTTTTTTACTTTTAAACTATCTATTTCGTACCCACCAGAAGTGGGCTGATCTAAACAGCCCAAAATATTAAGCATGGTACTTTTTCCAGATCCACTAGATCCCATGATGGTAACAAATTCTCCTTCTTTAATGCTAAACGAAATCCCTTTTAAAGCATGAACCGTTTCTGTTCCCATTGTAAACTCACGCTTTAAATCTTCAATTTTTATGATATCTTTTTTCATGATCGTTTACTTTATATTATTTCTTTCCTGGTGGTTTAGGCATAAATGGACTATCTCCAGGGCCTTGCTGTCCTTCCGGCATTTTAGTTGGGGTTTCAGCTTTTAAGCTATACACGATTTTTTCGCCAGCTTTAATACCACTTAGTATCTGAACATTTACACCATCGCTAGCTCCTAAAGTAACTTGTCTTGGTGATATCATGCCATTCTTTTGCATCACCCAAACTAGGCTTTTGGATTCATCTATATCCATACCTTCTGGCCCAGGCCCTGTGTGGTCATCATCTTCTGGGTGCACCATAACGATATCTTGTTGTGCATCGTAAGCCTCCATAACAGATGGTGTAGGTTTAAAATTAATAGCCTTTGCTTCGGTTGTTAATACATCATTCAATTCTAAAGTATAAATTGAAATAGTAGCAGTTAAACCCGGTTTAAGTTTAAAATCTGGATTATCGGCTTTTATAACTACGGTATAGGTTACTACATTAGAAGTAATTGTAGGGGCTAAACGCACTTGGGTAACAACACCTTCAAAGGTTTCACCTATATAAGCATCTACTGTAAATGTTACACGTTGTCCTTCTTTCACTTCTCCTATATCGGCCTCATCTACATCGGCTTCAACTTGCATTTCTCTTAAATCTTTAGCGATAGTAAATAATGTTGGTGTACTTAAACTAGCCGCTACCGTTTGACCTTCATCTATATCTTTGGATAACACAACACCATCTATTGGTGAATAAATATTGGCGTATCCTAAGTTGGTTTTAGACTTTTGAAGATCAGATAAGCGTTGTATAGCGGTACTTTTAGCAGTTTCGTAATTGTAAACCGCATCGTCGTAATCAGATTTACTAATCACTTGTTTAGAATACAAGGTGTTTTGTCTGTCGAAAATAGTTTTCATGTAATTGCGCTGCGTTACGGCATTGTCGTAAGCTGCTTGAGCTTGCGTTGTTTCTGCTCTCAAATTGGTTTTATCTAATTCGGCGATAAGCTGCCCTTCTTTAACTACGCTGTTATAATCCACATAAATTTTTTCTACAACTCCAGAAACCTGAGTCCCTACTTCTACCTGTGTAATAGGTTCTATAGTTCCGGTTGCAGTAACCATAGTGGTAACATTACCCGATTTAACAGCAATGGTTTGAGCGATTATACGGTTTGTATCTTTTTTTGAGATAAAACTATATCCCACAGCAGCAAGGACTAATACGGCAATACTGCTTATTATAATATTTCTTTTAGTTTTCATGTTGATTATAATTTAATGTCGTTTCCTTGATAAAATTGAAGTAATTGGTGGTATAAAATGTTTAAGTATTTGGCTTGAATATAATTTTGTTGTGCAGCGGTATACGTATTCTGATTGATGATTAAATCGGTAGTACTTAATTCACCCAACTCGTATTTGGTTTTAGCCAAAGTGTACGATTGTAAGGCCGCTTCTTGTGAAGCTTCTGCGGCTATAAGTTGTTCTTGCGCAGAAAGTGCATTTTGATATGCCGTTTCTACTTTTTTATAGATTTCTTTTTCTGTAGTTTGCTTCTGAATTTGAGCCCGTTCAATATTAATTTTGGCTGTTTTTACTGCATTTTTAGTTTCATTTCTATTAAAAATGGGAATGGTAAGACTCACCCCTACTTTTTGATTGAAGTTGATGTTTAATTGCTCTGCAAAATCGATATCTGCAATACTGGTATATCCAGAACCTACACTTCCTACCAACGATAATGTTGGTAAATATCCGCCTTTGGCTATATCTAATTCCTTTTCATTAATGGCAATATTTAAATCGCTAGCATCCATTTCTGGAAGAATATTTAAAGCTTTATAATAGATGGTCATTTTATCCATTTCAAGATTAATGAGGTCCATATTATCGGAAATGTCTTCAACCTCTATGTTGTCTAAAGGATCTAATTCTAACAATTGTTTTAAAGCAATAATGTATTGCTGATAGTTGTTTTTTGCTGCAATAACACTGTATTTATTGGTAGCTGCTTGCGACTGAGCTTCTGTATAATCGTTAAGCGCAATACTTCCTGCATCTAGTCTAGCCTTAGCGCGAAGGACTTCTTTTTCTGAAGCTTCTAAATTATTTTCTGCAATAGTAATGTCTTCTTTGGCATATAAAATTTGAAGATAATTTTCTAAAATGCTTACTATAATACTGTTTTTAGCTTCTTCAACTAAAAATTCACTTTGGTCTACAATGAGTTTATTTTGTTTTACCTGATTATTTAATTGTCCTCCTTGATATAAAGTCATAGACGAACTAACTCCAATATTTGAGGAGTAAATCTGGTCGGTAACATACTCGCTCGTAATAGGGTCGATAGAGTTCCCATTAGAAAAATTTTGAGATAAACTACCAAACAAATTTGGCAATTTTTGTGATTTTGCTCGGTCGTAATCGACCTCAGAAATTTCTTTACTTAAATCGGCATCTTTAACCGTAATATTATTAGCAATTGCGTAATTGATACAATCGTCTAAAGACCAAATTTCAGGTTTAGGTATAGAATCTGTGGTTTGTGCCGCAGCGATTATAACAAAGAAAAAGCAATAGAGTTGAGAAATAATTTTCATTGTTTTGAATGTGTTTATCATTTAACACTTCAAAATTGAGACTATATACGCATTATATAAAAGACAATAGAAGTTTGCCCCTTTTCTCTATACGAAAACGGTGTTTTAATCGATGGGATTTTTAGTTAATGCCTAAAATATAAAAAGCTCTAGTTGGTCTAGAGCTTTTTATATTTTTGAATTGTTAGGAAGCGTATTAAAACTCAATCACAGTTTTTCCTATACTTTTACCAGATTCTTGTAAGCGATGCGCTTCTTTAAGATTTTCTACTGTAAAACCTTGTAACGTGGTTGTTAGCGTTGGTTTAATGGTACCTGCATCTAATAAATCGGCCAACTGATTTAAAATCTGATGTTGTTTGTCCATATCCTCGGTAGTAAACATAGAACGTGTGTACATAAATTCCCAAGAAAAAGTGACACTTTTGTTTTTAAGGACATTTAAATTTAAAGGGGTATTACTTCCCGTTATAGAAACAATATGGCCCTGTGGTTTTATAAGTTCTGCTGCAAGATCCCAATAGCCTTCTAAATCGACAAAATCTAAAATATAATCCACCTCCGGGTGACCAATTTTTTCTAAGTCAGCTTTCAAATGATGATGATTCACCACAAAATCTGCTCCTAAATCTTTACACCATTGTATAGAATCTTCTCGCGATGCCGTCGCAATGACTGTTAAATTTCCTAATTTTTTAGCCAGTTGAATTGCTATAGACCCTACACCTCCCGCTCCGGCAAGAATTAAAACCGTTTTACCTTTATCGGTTTCGGGATTAATTTTTATTCTATCAAACAAGGTTTCGTAAGCGGTTAAACTTGTTAGAGGCATGGCTGCGGCCTCGGCATTGCTTAAGCTTTTAGGCTTTTTACCAACAATACGTTCGTCTATTAATTGGTATTCGGCATTACTTCCTGGTCTGGTAATATCGCCGGCATAGTACACTTGGTCACCCACTTTAAATTTAGAAGTGCTTTCACCTACCGCTTCTACTGTGCCCACGGCATCCCAACCAATAATTTTTGGAGTTTCAAGAGGTGCTTCTTTAGCGGCACTTTGACGCACTTTAAAATCGACAGGGTTAACAGAAATAGCTGCAATTTTTACTAACAAATCGTGTCCGGTTGGATTTGGTTTTATTGTTTCGAAAGCGATAAAACTTTCCGCTGCTGTAATGGGTAATGATTGTTTAAATCCGATAGCTTTCATATTGATAAATTTTTGAATTTTTAGTTATAAAATTGATTAAATAAGTTTGATGTTATTGAATTTTACTGATTAGAATTAAATAATACTTATCATTTCTCGGGCTTCAAATTCTTCTAAAGTACCTTCAGTTAATTTCATAAAATTAACCATATAATTACTTTTCATATGAAGTTGCCATAATTCTGGATTTCCCCATTTTTCGTATAACATGAAAATTTTAGGTTCAGAAATATCTTGATGTAAATAATAGGCAATACAACCTTGTTCTGTTTTTGCAAACGGTATTAACTTTAATAGTTCTGTTTTTACGAATTCTAGATGTTCTTCTTTTGTAACTATACGTGTAACGATTGTTAATTGATTAGAGGTCATAATTTTCCTTTTAATTCCTGTATTCAGTTTTGTTTTACAAAGATACCCTAGAATCCATACAATTATTGGTAACTAAAAAGGGTAATGTTGTACTTTTAAAGGTTAATACATCCTAAATACATAAAATTTCATTCGTTTTCATTAAATTTACATTGAAAATGATATAAAATGGAAGTTTTACACACCTACAAACCTTTTGAAATACAAGAATTAGAATTAACAAGCTGGGAACAGCGTCCTGTTAAAAATAATTTTTTCGAGTTGGTCCTTATTAAAGAAGGTGAAGGTACGCAGTGTATAAATTATAATGAGTATCCTTTTAAAAGCGGAAGTATTTTTTTATTACCGCCTTTAAAATGCCATTCGTATACGTTAATAAAGCCAACAAAATTTGTCTTTTTAAAGTTCACCGATGCTTTTTTTAAAACCACAAACCGCTTTGCAATAGATAGAAATGCATGGTTTAAGGAGGCAGCTTATATTCTATCTAATTACAATCAGTTACCCGGAGATATTATAAAGCATGAAACCGACAGGCAATATTTAAATAGTCTTATAGATATGATTCTTATGGAAACTAGAAATTATGGCGAAGAATCTATGTCGCTAATTACAAGTTTTCTAACGAGTATTATGGAGATTTTAATTCGGAATATTAAAAAAAGTGCGTTTTCGAATGTTTCTAACAACCATCAAGACGAAAGAATTTCCGCTATGCTTAGATATATTAATGAACATTTAGATACTCCAGAACGATTAAAAGTAGATCATTTGGCCGATGTCTTTTTAATGTCTCCCACCTATGTGAGCGAGTTTTTTAAAAAGCAAGTGAATATGCCTTTACGGGAATATATAATTAAAGCGAAATTAAAATTGGTAGAAATTCGCTTATTAAATTCCGATTTTACTCTAACAGAAATTGCAGACGATCTCGGATTTACCGACGTGAGTCATCTCTCTAAAACCTTTAAACGGTATGTCGGGATGTCTATGAAAGCATTTAAATCTAAGGGCGAATATATCCTTTTAAAACGTCCTGCTTAATTAAATAAAAAGCACAATATCTATTGCAATATTGTGCTTTTATAGGTGTAGAAACTCTATAGAAAATGCTTATTCAGCAGTTTCAAGAATACGTTTCGATTTTCTGTAAATGTAATTCGGATAAATGTTACGTTTTGCAAAACGATTCACTTTATCGCTATTTATCATTTTAATATAGATAGGTTTTGTAACCCCGAAGTATTCGTAGATTGCCCCATCCTGAAAGGTAATTTCTAAAACTAAATTTTTCCACTGAAAATCGGCCACACCAGAATTAATAGTTTCTGCATACACCTCTTTATTGGCTTCTTTAGTTTCTGGAGCAATACTTACAAGAAAATGGTAACCATCTGTAATTTTACGGGTTTTAGCTTCAGCTTCTTCCACTAACGGATCTCCTGCCTGAAATTTATCTGGATGCCATTCTTTAGCAAGATTGCGATACTGTTTTTTTAAAGTCTTTAAATCGGCATCTTTATCAACTTCAAAAAGTTTTCTGTATTCCGTTATGCGTTTCATAATAATTATTTTTTTGAAGCGGCAAAAGTACGTCTTAATATTCGAGTTTACATCATCTTTTTAAAATAAAAAAAGTACTAAAAATCAATACGTTAGATTAATATTATTTTGTGATTAAATTTTGTGATTAGTTTACGGGGATTATATTGGGTTTAAGGTTTATCGAGCGGAGTCGAGATACAGTTGAAAAGGCTTTCGACTCCGCTCAAGCACCCTAATATTATGAATACTTATACTATTTGTGTGATACTGAAACGAGTTCAGTATGACGTACACTTCATCTAAATATCACTCTGAATTTAGTTCAGCGCCTTATTATCTTTATAAACATTTATAAATCTAACCTACAATATATAAATCCGTACTTTTTTCTTTTTAAGTCGGGAATTATTTAAACGATCAGCCAATTCATTTGCCATGGTTTTAGGTACGGCGACAAAAGCGCAATCTTGTTTTAATTCTATAATACCTAATTGGTCTTTTGTTAATCCGCCTTGTTTTAAAAACAGTCCGGCAATATCCCCTTTCGAGATTTTATCTTTTCGCCCACCAGAAATAAATAAGGTATCCCAAAACGGAGCTTTAAAAGCTGCTTTTTTAGAAATATCAATCGGATTGTCTTGGTCTATAAACTCTGGTAATTCTTCCTGGCTTCCTTTTAATACATAAGCGGTTCCTTTGGCGTTTACACGAGCCGTTCGGCCGTTTCTATGCGTGAATTCTTCTTTAGCATGTGGTAATTCGTAATGGATAATAAAGTTTAATTCCGGGATATCTATTCCTCTCGCCGCTAAATCGGTCGCTAATAGAACTTGACTACTTCCATTTCTAAACGTAATTAAAGCGCGCTCTCTATCTTTTTGTTCCATCCCGCCAGAAAAACAAGCATGGCTAATGTTTTTATGACGAAGAATGTCGCTAACACTTTCAATACTGTCACGAAAATTACAAAAAACAATACCTTGTTTTGGGCCAATATGATGCAATAAATCAACAAGGGTATTTGCTTTGTCTAACGAAGGAGAAATTACCGTTTTAATGGCTAACTTCGATTTTACAGCAACATCTAAATAATTTAGAATAAGTGGCTGATGTAACTTTACAAAATGAGGAATGTTTACTCCTTGGGTGGACGAGGTTAATACGCGCTTTTCTAAATTGGGTAACTGATTTAAAATACCACGCATTTCTTCTTCGAAACCTTGCTCTAAAGACTTGTCGAATTCATCTAGAATTAAAAATTTAATGGCATCTCTGGTAAATCTATTATTGCTAAAATGATCTAAAATTCGTCCCGGAGTCCCTATTAAAATTGCCGGTACATGTTTAATTTCAATTTTATCTTTAGACATCGGGCGACCGCCATACACTGCGTTTACTTTAAAACCAGTACCCATTTCGCGAAGTACTTGTTCTATTTGAATTGCTAATTCCCGGGTTGGTACAACAATTAAGGCCTGAACATCCTGAACTTCTGGTTCTAATAGTTTTAACATAGGCAATAAAAAAGCCAAAGTTTTTCCTGTACCTGTTGGCGAAAGAATAACAGTATTCGGTGTATGTTCTATGGCCAAAAGCGCTTCTTCCTGCATAGGATTTAAGGCTTGGATATTTAGTTTATTTAAAATATCCTGCTGTTCTTTTAATAGGTTCGCCATGGCAACTATTTATTTTTTTTCTTTTTATAGGGTTCAGATTTTGAACTAACGGCAGTATTCTGAAGTAGGTATTGTGCCAAAATTTTATCGATCAATTCGTCTTTGGTTAAATGATGAAAGGTGGTATGTATTTTATTTCTGAAAC
This sequence comes from Formosa haliotis, assembly GCF_001685485.1. NCBI lineage: Bacteria > Pseudomonadati > Bacteroidota > Flavobacteriia > Flavobacteriales > Flavobacteriaceae > Formosa > Formosa haliotis. The sequence goes on from NZ_BDEL01000001.1 coordinate 483,479, forward strand.
TTTCGGACACCTCACGATTAGGTTTCGTTTTAAATATTTTATTCGCCCAAATCAAGGCATTATTTTCTGCTATACTTTCGGCATTGGCTTTCTTTAACTCCGAAAACCTAATGTCTAATTCAGCTTCAAAATCGGCTATATCTGGAACTTCTTCTTCTTGGAGAATCGTTATAGACATACCCTTTGCTCCTGCCCTTGCAGTTCGTCCGCTTCGGTGCACATAAGCTTCATAGGTATCTGGCAAATGATAATTTATAACATAAGCTACCTCTTTCACATCTATACCACGAGCAGCTAAATCTGTTGCCACCAAAATATCGATATAGCCTTCACGAAACTGTCCCATAATACGGTCGCGAATCCCTTGTGTTAAACTTCCATGAATGGCACCCGACGAAAATTTATTTATAGCTAAGTTTTTGGCTAATTTATTAACGGCCGCTTTAGTTTTACAAAAGATAATACCGCGTTGCCCTTCCTTAGATTTTAAAATATGAAGTAAAATCTCTAGTTTTTCAATAGGTTCTACAACAATATATTGATGGTCGATGCCTTGATGCCCTTTGGTTTCCATATGGGCTTCTACCTGAACCACATGTTTAGACATGTAATTCTGAATAAGTTGCTTAATCGCTCCAGGCATAGTCGCTGTAAACAATAAGGTGCGTCGCGATTTTGGAAGTATTTTGATAATTTCGTCTAAATCTACTTTAAGGGCACTTACCATTTCATCGGCTTCATCTAAAACTAGAGTCGACACGTTTTGAATGTCTATAGCCTGACGTTTTACCAAATCGACCAATCTACCCGGTGTTGCAATAACTAGGTGTGTTGGCGATTTTAAGCGTTCGATTTGAGGTTTTATAGGAATACCTCCGCAAACAGAAGCTATAGAAATTTCGGAACTATGTGATGCAAAGGCCGTTAAATTGGCAAATATTTGCTGACCTAATTCACGTGTGGGCGCTAAAATTAGAGTTTGAATAGACGTATTTTCAACATCAATATGTTGTAATAAAGGCAATCCAAAAGCCGCCGTTTTACCAGATCCTGTTTGAGCCAAAGCCACCACATCTTTAGTATCCTTTAAAATTAAAGGAATGGTTTTAGTTTGAATATCTGTAGGAACAGTAAGTTTTAAATCGGCTAAACTTTGAAGCAAGTCTTCGTTTAACCCTAATTCTGAAAAGGAATGCGACATGGTGTATTTTTTTGCAAAGATAAACACACTTTTCTCGGGAATGGTCGCAATTCTAATATAATCGGTTATTTAAGTAGAATTGTATGCTATAAAAGTCCATAGTTAAATATTTTAGACAGTAGCTAAGTTTATTCCAATTTCAAGACCTTATTCAGCGATTCGTATTTCGAAACCGTAATAAGCATAGTATTCTAATTTTCTTGAGCTTTTAAATTTCGTTTAAAACGAGAAAAGATCACCATTTTTTTCTTCGAATTGATAAAGTAAACCCCGGTTAATAAAATACCAGCAGCTATCATAGATTGTAAAGTTATTTGTTCGTCCAACACATACCACCCCAACAACAATGCGATAACCGGATTTACATAAGCAGAGGTAGATACCTTTTCTGTAGATACTTCTTTCAATAAATAATTAAAGGCTGTAAAGGCCACAATACTACCAAAAATTATTAGTAAAACCATGGCAATTTGTGCGTTATGGCTCCATAGTAACGGACTAGTCCATGGTTCTCCAAAGGCTAAACTTCCAATCGCTAAAATGGTTCCTGCCGATATCATTTGATAGCCAGTACTCACAAAAAAATGCGAAGGCAAATTCGCTTTCGATACAAATATACTAGCCGAACTCCAACATAAAACACAGCTAAACAACATGCCAATGCCTATAATACTTTCTGGGGTTAATTGTAAGGTGTCCTGGCTTATTAATAAATACATCCCGAACATGCCCAACCCTACGCCAATCAAGGATTTGGTTTTAATGGTGTTTCCGTGAAAAATACGCATTAAAAAAATAACAAATAAGGGTTGCGTGGCAGCTATTAATGCGGCAAATCCGCTATCTACATATTTTAAAGCCCACACGAAAACGCCATTTCCATAAACTAAAAATAAAAATCCGGCAATAATACAGTTTATTAGTTGCGGTCTTGAAACGCGAAGGGGAAGCTTCAATAGTTTAGAAATAATCATAATTAATACGCCTGCAGTTAAAAAACGTATGGCCGCTAATAAAAATGGAGGAACTTCTGTAACTACAATTTTATTCATTAAATAGGTAGATCCCCAAATAACATATATGGCGAAAAACGAAAGAATAATTAGTAAGCCTTTTTTAGGTTTTCCCATATTTGGTCGTGTTGTGGTTAAAAAATAATTGGCCGGTAATATTATGAAATTAAAACAAGCTAGAGTCCTTAATCATATTAAAAAAATCATATTAATAAATTATTTGGTACATTATAATTTCAACAAAAATAATGGGCTAATAATTGTGTAAATTTATAACAAATACTAAAGTTTATGAATAGTACCGAACATGCTTTAAAAGAACGGATAAAAGAATTAACCTGTTTATACGAGGTATCGTCTATCCTTACCCATGCCAATTATGAGCAGATAGACGATACCTTTCAAGCCATTTGTTATAGTTTAAAGAAAGCATTTCAGTATCCTAAACACACGCAAATTACAATTGAACATAAAGGAGTTTATGTTGAAACCGATAAAACAACAATACAATCGCCCAGCATTATCGCGCCTATAAAACTATTTAATATAGAAAATGGCTTTATAAAAGCGTGTTATACTTCGGAAAATTTAAAGGAACATTCTTTTTTAAACGAAGAGCAATTATTACTTAATAACGTTGCTTTAAAATTAGGCACATTACTAGAACGTATAGAAATTATTAAAAATGAAGCTGCTTTAAAACGTAAAATGGAGCGCAATGATCGTCTTAACATTTTGGGTGAAATTACTGCAGGAATCGCGCACGAACTTAATACTCCTCTTGCTAATATTTTAGGTTTTGCCGAATTACTACAAGCCAAACTTACAACAAAAGAAGAATTAGAAGACCTTGATAAAATTTTAAACAGTGCCATTTATTCTCGCGAGGTGGTTAAAAAGCTCATGTTTTTTGCTTGTGAAATGCCACATCAAATGAGTACGGTTAATATTGTTCCGCTATTAAAAAATGCGGTAGCGTTATTAGAGCCTAGTTTTAGAAAACATGACGTAAAACACCTCGTAAAAATTAATAATGAAACTATAAAATTAAAGGCAGATACCATTCAGCTGACTCAGATTATTTTTAACCTTATTATAAATGCCATATATTTTTCTAAACCAAACGATTTAGTTACTATTGAAATTTCGGAAAAACAAGACATCGTGTGTTTAAAAATATCTGATGAAGGCGATGGTGTTACAGAAGAGCTTGCAGATAAAATTTTTCAACCATTTTTCACCACAAAACCAGTTGGCGAAGGTTCTGGCTTAGGTTTAAGTGTCGTTCATGGCATAGTAACAAGTCATAAGGGTACGATTTCTGTTGAAAAAAACCATCCTAAAGGAGCCGTATTTATTGTTAAACTACCAAAAGATTAAGCATGTCTGTACTAAAAGAAAATATTTTACTTGTAGATGATGATATTCATATTTTAGAATTATTACAGCGCCATTTACAAGCCTTAAACTACCATACGTTTAAAGCCATTTCTGTTCGCGAAGCTGTAAGCATTTTAAAAGATACCAAAATAGATGCGCTTATTACCGATTTAAAAATGCCCGAAATTGACGGTTTTGAACTCTTAAAATTCACGTCAGAGCACTACCCTAATATGCCTAAATTGGTAATAACAGGCTTCCCTTCTATTCAAGATTCTTTGGCGGTTATTAAATCTGGTGTAGTAGAATATCTCACAAAACCTTTCACTAAAAATGAATTGATTGAAGCGTTAGATAAAACACTTAAAAATAATAAAACTCAATCGAAGATTAAAAATACTACAACCTTTACGGATTCAAAATACGGTGAAATTACAGGAAATTCTGAAGGCATTCGGCGTGTTATTGAGCGAATAGAACGCGTTAAAAATAATAAAGCAACGGTTTTTATTTCAGGAGAAAGTGGTACAGGAAAAGAACTTGTTGCACGATCTATTCATTATCAGGGGCAGTTTGCTAGAGGACCATTTATAGCTGTAAATTGTGGCGGAATTCCAGAAAATCTGTTAGAAGCGGAATTGTTTGGATACGTAAAAGGAGCATTTACCGGTGCCGATAGTAATCGAAATGGCTTTTTCCAAGCCGCACAAGGCGGAACTATATTTTTAGACGAAATTGGTAATGCCTCCTTAGCTGTGCAATCCCGACTGCTTCGCGTACTTCAAGAAAAAGAAGTTGTAAAAATAGGGTCCCAAAAAGCCGAAACCGTCGATTTAAGAATTATTACGGCCACCAACAGTAACCTAAAAGATATGATTGCAAATAAAACTTTTAGGGAAGATTTATATTACCGGTTAACCGTTGTTGAGATAGATGTGCCTCCACTTCGAAATAGAAAAGAAGATATACCGCTATTAGTCGATAAATTTTTGCTTAAATATGGTGTAGAATACAAAGATCGGTTTGCAAAACTAGATCCCGAAGTCCTTCCCATTTTATTGCGGTATAACTGGCCAGGGAATATAAGAGAATTAGAAAATATTATTCAGCGTGCTGTAATCCTTAGCGACAATCTAGTTACGGTTTCAGCACTTCCTGAATCCTTGAAATATACTATCGATTTTCCTCAAGACAGTTTAATGCCTTTAAAAGATATGGAAAAGCAATATATTTTAAAAGTACTTCGGGCCTGTGATAATAACAAAACAAAGGCTTCAGAAATTCTTCAAATTAATAGAAAAACCTTACGCGAAAAACTTAAAGACTAAACACTTCAATGTCGGGCATAAAGTACCCAGATGGGTAAATTTGTACCACTTCAAAAAATAACAAAAAAATTTATTTCAGTAATAATCCCTTTAAAATTAAGTGTTTTAAAGGGAATATTGGTTTTGGCAAAGACTATAAAATGCCTTGGTATAACACTTGCCTATTACATAATGTAAATAAAAATATAGGTTATGAAATCACCCGGTTTTAATATTTGTCCAGAGTGTTTGCATGCAAATACTTGTGCGCTAACCACACAAAAAAGTAAGGTATGGTCCTGTAGTGAGTTTGAAAACATCCACCTTTTTCAGTTAGCAAATAAGCAACGTCAATTAGGAATCAAATAAATTTTGGTCTACAAATAATACTATTTTAAACAGTGTAATATGATCACAAAAGATATTCAATTACCAGTAAAGAAAAACGAAAAAGGCATGGTTGCCAATGTGCTAGAACAGTTTAATAAAGCTGCAGATCACATAAATTTAAATCCGAATATTCGAAGAATTTTAAATGTTACTAATAATGAAATCATTATTCATTTTCCTGTAAAAATGGACAATGGCGATGTTGAAATTTTTACCGGATATCGTGTACAACACAATAATGCTTTAGGCCCTTATAAAGGAGGTTTACGCTATCATGAAACGGTAGATATAGATGCCGCAAAAGCTTTAGCCATGTGGATGACCTGGAAAACATCGTTGGCCGGACTGCCTTATGGTGGTGCTAAAGGTGGTATACAAATCAATCCAAAATTATATTCTCAATCAGAATTAGAACGTATCACACGACGATTCACCTACGCTTTAGGCGATAATATCGGACCAGAGCACGATATTCCTGCGCCCGATGTTAACACCAATGCACAAACCATGGCATGGATTGCAGATACTTATATGTCTACAAAAGGTCCTTCGGAACGGTCGACTTACCAACATGTTGTTACTGGAAAACCTGTAGGTTCTGGAGGTATTGAAGGTCGTGATCGCTCTACAGGATATGGAGTGTTTTTAACCATAAAATTATGGGCCGAAAAACGAAACGTAAATTTAAAAGGTAAAACATTTATCGTTCAAGGTTTCGGAAATGTTGGCTATTGGGCATCACATTTTATGGAACAAGAAGGTGCCATTTTGGTTGGAGTACAAGATGCATTTTCTAGTATTTATAAATCGGAAGGAATAGAAGTAAAACAATTACAAGCATATGTAACAAACAATGAAGGCAGTATAAAAAACTTCGCAAACTCTGAAGCTATAGAAAAAGAGGAGTTCTTTGCACTCGCATGTGATATTATTATTCCTGCTGCTTTAGGAAATCAGATTACCGAACACAATGCAGCTTCTATTAAAGCAAATTTAATTGCTGAAGGCGCTAATGGTCCTACCAACGTAGAAGGTGAAGCTATTTTATTAGCAAATGGTATAGAAATTATACCAGATATTCTGTGTAATTCAGGAGGCGTTATTGGTAGTTACTTTGAGTGGTTGCAAAATAGAAACGGAGAATTATGGCACATGGATGAAGTGATTTTAAAACTTGAAAAAGTATTAAAAGAATCCTTTAATAAGGTTTACGATTATAGTATTTCGGAAGGCGTAGACATGCGTACAGCTGCGTTTAGCATTGCCATTCAGCGTATAGAAAAAGCATATATACAACGTGGAATTTTTCCATAAATAAATGATAAGAAATGAAATACGGACAGCTTATACTAGAAAAAAAAGAGTTTGTGTATTTAAAGCGCATCTTAAATCTTTCGGGATATTCTAAGGATATAGAAACTAAAAAGTCATTGCAAAAACTGACTCAAGAATTACATGATGCAGAAATTGTAGATCACGAACGGATGCCAGAGGATGTGGTTCGTTTTAATAGCCATGTGACTGTTGCTCAAGATGAATGGCAAAAAACGATTCAAGTGGTTGTTCCACAGCATAAGAACTTTAAAGAAAATAAAATATCAATTTTAACGCCTATGGGTTCTGCACTTATCGGCTATGCTTTAGGCGACAGTATAATTTGGGAATTCCCTAATGGGACAAAAGAATTAAGAATTGTAAATGTAGAACAGGAACATAATTATAGCGGTTTAGATATTGTAATATAAGAAGCATATGAAACTATTTAATTTAGATATAGAGATGGATTATTCGCACCACAAAGGCTCTGGTGAGATACATTGTTGGATTAATCATTTACAACAAATCGATATCGAATTAAAACAGATTTATGCTAAACAAAACTTGGCAGAGCATGCCTTAATTAGGAATGCTCTGCATTTAAAAATAAAGCATAATCTTTCTATTTTAAACTCCTTGAAAGACTATAAAAGTTTTAGAGATTATTGGTCGGTTTGCAACAGTTCTCAAATAGAAATGGCTTTTTTACAACAGCACAACACCTATAAATATCAATATTTAGCACATATAAAAACGTGTCAATCGCTTAAATCTAAATTAACCAATTAATTTCTAAACCATGTTACAATCTAACTCAATACTAAACCAAATGCATTTTAAAACAGATGAAAATAGACGTTTGTTTATTAAAAAAGATATCGTAGAAACTGCACAATGGACAGACTATCTAGAATTTATGAATACCGAACTAAATGCTTTTAGTAGTATTAATAGACAACTTGTAAAGAGTGAAAAAATTCAACATGCTATACAAGATTTTAGAAGAAAAAATATGCTAAACATGGCAGATTTATGTCGTTACGATCAAGTGCTAAGGCAAGAGTTAGATTATGGAAAAACAGAATATGATACCCAACGTGCTAAACTTCACGAAAAAAAGCGAGACGAATATTTAATTTTAGTAAGAGAGTTTAGGGCACTAAAAACAGAAGTATATAATCAATTAACCAAATTCACCAGAACTTAAATCTTTACAACCGACTACTTTTTAGGGTTGTTAAGCGCTAATTCTTTAGTCTTTTTGTCTTTATAAATAATGTTAGCAATTAAAGATACAATGATTAGTAAAATACCAAATAAAGACCAAAACGGATAAAATTCGCCAAAGATCGTTACCCCTAGAATTAGAGTAAATATAACTTCAACATACTTAATAGGAGCAACTTGATTGGTTTGTGCATTTTGAAAAGCTTTAGTCATTAACAACTGCCCGAAATATCCAAAAACACCTAAACTAGCTAGAAATACCCATTGTAATCCGACAGGTGTTACCCATGAATTTATGGACGCTAAACCTCCTACTAAAGCAGATATTACCATAAAATAATTTACTACAACAACAGGATGTTCAGATTTACCCATTTTACTGATAATAATATAAACCAAACCACTAAATAAGGCTGAAATAAGAATTATTATTAAGCCGTAGGTGTCTAAATTAGAGTCGAATCCTTTTAATATTACGACTCCTAAAAATGCTAAAATAAAGAATACCCATTGTAGTGGAAAAATCTTTTCTTTTAATATTAATATCGCAAAAATGGCAGCGAAAATCGGAGCTAAATATCTTAAGGATACGGCAGTACCTATAGGTAAATATTTAGTAGACATAAAAAATAATGCCATAGAGGTTAGTCCAACTACACCTCTTAAAATAAGTAGTTTCTGATTATTCCCTATAATAGAAATTTTGTTTTTCAGTAAAAAAGGAAAGGTAAAAAATAGCGATCCTAACGATCTAAAAAATACAATTTGAAACGCACCAATATTATCTAAATACTTTACTGCTCCATTCATACAAGCAAAGGCTAGTGTACTTAGAAGCATTAATTTAATAGCTTGTTTTAATTGCATACGCTAATGTATTTTAATTATAATTGGTTGCTTTCAGAAATTTTGAAGCCGCAAAAGTATACATTTATACGTATTTATTAGTTTAATCTGAAAGGATTTATATCTGAAATTTTAAAATTAAGGTTACTCCCACCAGCGTTCTGAAGGTTGTGTGGTTGCATTTACTAAAATAGGCTCTCCTATTTTGGGTATAACCATATTTAAATGTTCAAGTTTAGCGACTTTCTCTAAGCGTTCCACAGGTTCGTTCCAACCATGCATTGCCAATTTAAAAGCGCCCCAATGAATGGGCATCATGCGTTTGGCTTTAACATCTAGAGCGGCTTGTGCAGTTTCTTCTGGATACATGTGTATTTCATGCCATAACGTATTGTATTGCCCACACTCCATCATAGCAAAGTCAAACGGACCAAATTTTTCTCCAATGTCTTTAAAATGTGGACCATAACCACTATCTCCACTAAAGAAAATAGTTTCGGTATCTGACTTAATAACCCAAGAACTCCACAATGTTTTTCCTTTATCGGTTAGACCTCGACCAGAAAAATGTTGTGCTGGTGTGCATACAAATTGTAAGTCGGAAAACATACGGTGTTCCCACCAGTCTAATTCTATAATTTTTTCGGCCTTTACACCCCAAGATTCTAAATGCGCACCCACACCTAATGGAGTATAAAACCGGTTTACTTTGCCTTTAAGTTTTATAATGCTACCATAATCTAAATGATCGTAGTGGTCGTGTGAAATTAATACAGCATCAATAGTTGGAAGACTATCAATATCTATAGGTAAATGGTCACTAAAACGTTTTGTACCCAAGAATTCTATGGGAGAAGGAACATCGCCAAACATGGGATCAATCAATATATTTTTCGATTGAATTTGAAGTAAAAATGTTGAATGTCCGAACCAAAATAATCGCGTTTCCCCTGAATAATTTTCTAAATCTGATTTTGAAATAGATTCAGTTAAAATAGGTTTATTGGGGACAGCCCCTTTTGGAGGGTTAAAATAACCAAGCAAACTTTTTCCATAATCTTTTAAACCTATTTTCATATCTACATTCCCGAGGTTTATAAATCGTCCCTCCTTATAATGTTTGGTTAATGCAAATTTTTTCTCGTTTTCGGCAGGTTGTTTACCTCCAAACTCCGGACTTGTATTTACGAATATTATGGTTCCTAAAACCAATGTTAATAGGACTAGCCCAAATATAATTGCCATTCTTTTAAGTATTACTTTAAACATTTTATTTTATCGAATATTTATTCGTTTATAATTCTAAAAAAAATTAGTTTTTTATTGCATCCCAAACTAAATCAAACATAATTTCTGTATCTGTTTTATTTAATTGTAGCGTTTTCGCGTCAATTAACTTCACCGTCTCTGTCATAAAGGATTCTAATAAGGCCGATAATATGACATTATCGATAGGTTTAATTAATCCTTCAGCCTTACCTTCATTTAATAAATCTAGTGCTAAAGCCGTTTTTAATTCACGAACATCTTTCGGAATCATTTCAAAGTACGGAGATTGCTTTACCTGATGAATAAAGCTCATTTCCTTACGGTTGTTTATCCAAAAATTAATAAAGAACAACCAAAGTGCCTTAAATTTCAATTTAAAAGGTAATTCATTATGTAACTCTTTTTGACTTGTAGTAGTCATAGATTTTAGTAAATCTGTAGCTATAGAAGTAATTAAATCGTCTTTACTTTTATAATACACATACAAGGTAGAAGGCGAAATATCAACTTTTTTAGCAATTTGTGCCATTTTAACTCCAGCAAAACCTTTACTGTAAACTATAGCTATAGTTTCATTAATAATGGCTTGTCTTTTTAATTCGTCCTTTGGTTTCACACTACAAAGATAGTTATTTAATCGAATAAATATTCGTTTATGAGAAAAATAAAAACTCGAGATAATAGTCCCGAGTTTTTTTATAATATTATACCATTTTAAAGTCTAAAAGCAACTCACCTTCTATAGAAGCTTGTAAATGATCGCCTTTATGAATTTGACCCGTACCATAAGCTGGTGTTCCTGTAAAAATTAAATCGCCTGGATTTAAAGTCATATACTTAGAAACAAAAGCTATAATTTCTGCAAAATTATAAATAATTAAACCCGTGTTTCCTTCTTGAACAGTATCTCCGTTTATTTTTAAATCGAAATTAATATTGGTTACATCTGGGAAATTTGAAATTGCTTTAACTGCCGAAATTGGGGCCGCACCGTCGAACCCTTTAGCAAGTTCCCATGGTCCTTTACCTTCTCTTACATCGTTTAAAACATCTTTAGCTGTATAGTCTATTGCTACTGCAATTCCAGAAATGTATGAAGTAGCATCTTGTTCTGAAATATTTTTACCCGATTTTCCAATTTCTACAACCAATTCTACTTCGTAAACTAAATTATCTGTGAAAGCTGGAAATTCAACATCTTTATTATCTTTTACTAAACTCGAGTCTGGCTTAGAGAATATAAGTTGTTTTCCGTTCTTTGTAACTGTTTTTAATTCTTCTGCATTAAGAACATAATTCTTACCTATTGCAAGTATTTTCATGGGTTATGTGTGTTTAAATATTTGTTATTTAATTTGTATCTGTTGGTTTTTATGAAAATTTTATAAAACACCTATTTAGATATTTTATACTTTTGATTGTGTTTTAGACATAATCTATAAATAAATGTTTAAAATCGTTTCCAAATGTTCAATGTAAATAAACTGTTGTTAGTGAAAAGGTTATTAAAATTCTATTTAAAATTGAGTTATCAAAGATAATTAAATTTAAGAGCTTTCATGACGTCGAACATTTCATATTTAACATATTATTAGGAAAAATTGAAATATTTTGTAAATTGTAATTAATAAAAAACTTTAAATATTAACTAAAATGAATTTAATTAAAAAACATCTTGTGGTAGCCTGTGTTGTTCTCGCAGGAACATCCACTCTATTCGCACAAGATACAGCGAGAGAATTAAAAAGCTTAGTGGATATGCGTGCTAGTTCACTAGACGGGGAAATGAGAGATCATGGGTACTCTTTACATGACACTAATAAAAGTGGATATGATAGTTACCAAAATTGGTGGAATAGCAGTCTTAACAAATGTGTTACCACTCGCGTAAGTGATGGTCGTGTTAAGTCAATAGTAAATACCTTACCTGCAGATTGTGGTAAAAATAGCAACAGCAATAGTCATCATAACAATCATAACAATAGCCATAATAATTCATCATATAACCGTAATGCGCAATATAGCGATTTAAACGGTTGGGTTTCTACTTCTGCGTATTCAGAATTAGAATCTAGAGGATTTCGTCAAGTAAAAGAGCATCAAGATAGTGGGAAAACCTATCGCTTATGGAAAAACAACAGATCTAAACAGTGTGTAAAAACGACTAGTATTAATAAGAGAATTAGTTCGATTGTAGACTCAAATAATTGTGATGAATCTTCTTCATCTCATAACAGTTATAAAGATTCAGAATACAAAGATTTAAAAGGTTGGCCAGCAACGTCGGCTTACTCTGAATTAGAATCTAGAGGTTTCCGTCAGACCAAAGAACATCAAGACAATGGTAAAACGTATAGAATTTGGTCTAAACATAGTAGCCATCAATGTGTTAAAACGTTAAGTGAAAATAAAAGAATTACAGAAATCTATGCAACAGACAAATGCGACTAGAAGGCCTTAGTATTTTTTTATATTAATTTAATTATATGAAAACTCAGGGTTATTATTTTAATCCTGAGTTTTTTATTTGGAGTAATCTTTAGGTTCAATTTAATGAATTTGACTCCGTTTTCTTAATATTTTTAACAAAAGTCAATTTTGTTAAAATTTTAATTTATTAATTATCAGTCAATTATTTTATGTGATTAAAGATAATATGTTAATTTTAACATGGTATATCTAATTATTTATGACCTTTGATATAATTAACTTAAACAGTATTATTTATAACACTGAAGTATCGTTATTATTTAAATCTTAAAAATTATGAAAAAAAACAGTAAACATCTATTAATCGCTGCATCCCTTTTTATAGGGTCTTTGGGTGCAGTTGCACAAACACCTAGCGATTTAAAAGATTTGGTTGATATGAGAGCAAGCTCTCTAGACGGAGAAATGAGTGACCGTGGTTATACTTTTGAAAATTCTAGTAAAAGCGGATCCGATATTTACCAAAATTGGTGGAATAGCAACAAAAGTAAATGTGTTTCTACACGAGTAAGCGATGGACGTGTACAATCTATTATTGGTACGATGGCTTACGATTGCGGTAAATCTACTTCTTCTTCTCATAGTAAAGGTAGTAAGGATTCAAACAGTTCATACCACCATGGTGGAGATATTAACAATATAGTAGGAATGAATGTAAGTAATATCACTTCAGAAATGAGTCACCGTGGTTATACGTTACATAATTCAGACCAAAGCGGAAATACGTATTACCAAAACTGGTGGAATAATAACGAAAAGAAATGTATTTCTATGCGTATTGAAAACCGTGAAGTAAAATCTGTAATGAGTACTATGCCTATAGATTGTGGAAGTAATGATACAAGCCACAACAACAATTATAGTAACTACGAATCTAACAAACAGCATTACACAGGAAAAATAGAATATAAAGATTTACATGGTTGGAAATCGACTTCTGCGTATTCTGAATTAGAATCTAGAGGATTTCACCAAACTAAAGAACACCAAGCTGATGGTAAAACGTACAGACTGTGGAAAGACAATGATACAAATCAATGTATTAAAACAGTTAGTATCAACAAAAAAATCGATCAAATTTTTGCTTCAGATAGATGCTACTAAGATTTTGAGTTAATTATAAAAAAATCCCGATTCTAATAGAGTCGGGATTTTTTATTGCAGTTATTTTTTCGAAGAGGTCTCTCCTATTTATTAAAAACTTTTTGCATTTAAGATTAATAAAGGCACACTAGAATGGTTACTAATAGATTTACTATACGACTGATTGAGGATACGTTTTAAAAAATCTTTTTCTTTAGTTACTACACACAACATATCTACTTTTCTACTTTGAACAAAAGCACGAACTCCAGATGAAACCCCAATATCGGTTAAGGTAAAGTAATCGCTTTTATAATCTTTTAAGATGGTATTTAATTTTTCGTGTTTAGCTTTCTGGCTTTTAGTTAATTCTTTAACCCGGTCCATGATATGAAGCACAGAAATGAAAGAATCGCTAACTTTGGCTATTTCAAGTAATGGTGCTAGTCCTTTTTTACTAAACGAAAGATTGTAATCTGTAGAAAAGGCTATTTCGTTAATCGCCTTGTACGTTACATTTTTAGGAATTGCAACAATAGGACATTTTACTAAACCTATTAAGCCCGCTGTATTACTACCAACAGTAATTTCCTTTAAACCATCGGCACCTTCGGTTCCCATAATTATGACATCTATTTTCTGATCTTCAACAATTTTCTTTACTGCAGAAGGGAATAAATCATATACCGATAACTTTACAAATTCATGATTTGGGTTTTCAAAATTAGAATGGATTTGGTCAAAAACCTCTTTTAATCCATCCTTGCTATTTTCAACTTGTGCTTTATATATAGATTCTCTAGCCATTCCAGATGTTATTCCAGTATATGGTCCAGATGTTGGTTGACAATAGGAATGAAGTACATAAAATTTACAAGATTCATCTTTAAACATTTTTAAAGCGTATTCAATAGCATTCCAAGCGTTTTCCGAAAAATCCGTTGGCAAAAGTATATTTCTCATGTCATTTAATTTATTTAACTAAATTACTAACAAAAACTCACTAATACAATGATTTTTATCAGCTAAGATTTAAAATTTAAGAAAATTGAATTGCAAAGTTTAAATCTGTTTTATTTTAAACTTTTTTTAATATGATATGTAATTCAAGCAACGTACATTTACTATAATTTTAAGCATTACCCTATAACATGATACATAATATTTTAATTGTTGAAGATGAATATAACGTAGCAACATTTATAAAAAAAGGATTAGAGGAAGTGGGTTATAATTCGTTTATAGCTTACGATGGACAAACCGCAATCGATCTTTTAATTCAGAAAGATATAGATTTAATCTTGTTAGATGTTATCTTACCAGGGATGAGTGGTTACGAAATTGCCGAAAAAGTTAAAAGTTTAGGGTTCGAAACAGTGCCTATAATTTTCTTATCTGCCCTTGGAAGCACAGAAAATATTATAAAAGGACTTGATATAGGTGCAGACGATTATTTGTCTAAACCATTTAAATTTAAAGAGCTCTTAGCTAGAATTAGAGCTGTTGCTCGTCGAAAAAATAAAGCGGTTCCCGATACCTCTCTTTTAAAAATTGCCGATTTAGTATTAAATAACGACACCAAAATAGTTAAACGAAATAATACAGAAATTAAATTAACGTCTACAGAATATAGACTGTTAGAATATTTACTTAAAAATAAGAATAAGGTATTATCTAGGGTAGATATTTTAGAACATGTTTGGGATATTAACTTTAATATGGGTACCAATGTTGTAGACGTTTATGTAAATTATTTAAGAAACAAAATAGACAAATCGTATTCGCCTAAACTAATTCAAACCGTAGTTGGAATGGGATATATTTTAAAAAATCCCGATAATGAAAATTAAAAACAAAATAACATTAATTTTTGTATTACTTGTTGCTACCATGCAACTTGTAATATTCTCTGTTATCTATGTTTTTGCTTGTGATTATAGAAACGATGAGTTTTTTGGAAAATTAAAAAAACGTACACTCATTGCCGAACAGTCTAATTTTGAAAAAGATGGTTTAAGTTCTGAAATTTATGAAGAATTACGCCGAAAACATCTTCAAACCTTACCAAACGAGCAAGAGTACATTTTTAGATCGAATGCCCAATTAAGTAAGATAATTGCAGAAATTAAAGTAAATCTTACTAAAGAGTTTCATTCGGAATTACTTCGGAATAGTTATGCAGAAATTAAAGTAGGAAAAGCCTTTGTGTCTGGTATACAATATAAAGACCAAGATTCATCTTACTTGGTTATACTTACAGCAAATGATGATGATGGTATAAATGAACTTTCCAACCTTAGAAATTTACTCATCTTTATTTTTCTTTTATGCATTTTAGTGTTGTTACTTTTAGGGCGCTTTTTTGCAAAAAGAACTTTAGAGCCATTATCTAAAATTATAGAAAAAGTAAATAATATTCGTGTTACCAATTTACATGAACGTTTATATACTACTAATAATAAAGACGAATTGAGCCAATTAGCAAGTACCTTTAATGGTATGTTGGACCGTTTAGAAACGTCTTTCGAAATACAAAGTAATTTTATTAACAACGCCTCTCACGAATTAAAAAACCCGTTAACAGCCATACTTGGTCAAACAGAAATTGCCTTACTAAAAGACCGTTCTACTAAGGAGTATACCAAGGTTTTACGAGGTGTAGAAACCGAAGCCTTGCGATTGGATGCTTTAATTAATAGTTTACTAAAATTCGCTCAAACCGAAAGTGATGAAAAAGGTTTGCTCATTACCCCTATTCGTCTAGATGAATTAATTTTAGAAGTGAAGGGAAATATCGATTTAATAAATCCGGATAATCAAATAGAAATTGATTTTTCAGATTTCCCAGAAGATCCAGATTATTTAATTATCGAAGGTAATTACGGATTAATCAATATTGCCTTAAACAATGTGTTAGATAATGCTTCTAAATTTTCCGACAATAAAAAGGTAATTGTAAAAATTATTGCAACAAATCAAGTAATTAAAATAGTTGTTACAGATCAAGGTGTTGGTATTCCACCAGACGAAATAAAAAATATTTATCAGCCTTTTTATAGAGCTGCAAATGTAAGAAATGTTAAAGGGTATGGTTTTGGATTACCTTTAACTTATAAAATTATGAAATTACATAGTGGTACCATAGAAGTGTTTTCTGAACCCAACAAAGGCACTATTGTAACCTTAATTTTTCCTAATAGACTTCAAAAACTTTCCGTTTCTAGATAAGAAAAGATTTAAAATTTTCTTAAACCCTTTAGTGCAAAACACTTAAAATACTGTTATACAAGACATTAAGAGTGTATTTAATTCTAATCTCATTCTAATGTCTTTCTTATATCTCTCTAATACCGCCATGGTATGTTTGCTACAAGAAAAATTAGAATTTATGAAAACAGTATTAATACCGACTGACTTTAGCGAGAAATCATTACAGCTCATAAAGAACGCTGTACTTCATTTTCCTAATGAGTCTTTTAAACTGGTAATAGCTTCTGGATATGAAATGTCTTTAAACAATTATAATCCTATAAGTTATTCCAGACCCAAATTAATTCGAGAATTAGCAGACAAGTCTTTTTATAACACGTTATCTAATGTCATACAAGACCATAAAAATAAAATAGAAAACGTAAAAATTGAATTATATACTGGAAATACCAATGAAGCATTTAAAGATTTTATAAAGAATAATGCTGTAGATGATGCTATTATTCCTGAAAATCAATTGACACAATTTCCTAATAAAAGATGTTTCGATATTTCAAATTTAATTGAAAAATTTTCTCCAGATGCATCACGCGTAGCGTATCAAGAAGAGGCCGTTGACCGAAAAGCAGGTCGATTTTCTCTATACAATTTAAAACAACAATTCAGTTTAAAATAATTATAACCAACACTCATTCATAAACTTTAAAATTAAAATAAACCATGAAAAAATTAAGTACAGAATATTTAAAATCCGATTTAAAGGCAGGTTTAGTTGTCTTTTTAGTAGCGCTTCCTCTGTGTTTAGGAATTGCACTTGCCAGTGGAGCTCCACTATTTTCAGGAATTATCGCTGGTATTATTGGAGGTATTGTTATTGGATTCTTTAGTGGATCTAATTTAAGTGTATCTGGTCCTGCTGCCGGACTTACCGCAATTGTGTTAACTGCAATAGCAACTTTAGGTTCGTTTCAAGCCTTTTTATTAGCAGGTTTAATTGCTGGTGTTTTTCAATTAATTTTAGGGTTTTTAAAAGCAGGTATCATTTCAAACTACCTGCCTTCTAATGTTATTGAAGGTATGTTAGCAGCCATTGGTATCATTATTATTTTAACACAAATTCCTCATGCTGTTGGATATGATGTTATAAATGAAGGTGATTTCTTTCATTATAATAGTGAAGGAAAAAACGATATGTTTGCTACAGTAATTGAGAGTATTAATTATATGCACTTAGGAGCTATAATTGTTGTATTAGCATCTTTAGCCGTAATTATAGCTTTCAATAAAGTTCCAGCTTTAAAGAAAATTAAATCTATACCAAGCTCTTTAGTAGCAGTAATATTGGGTGTAGCCATTAACGAAACATTTATTGCTACAGGATCGTCTTTAGCAATTACACCTGCACACTTAGTGAGCTTACCAGTTCCAGAATCTTTTGAAGCTTTTAAAACACAGTTTAGTTTACCAGATTTCTCTCAAATTGGAAATGTAAATGTTTGGATAGTTGCTCTAACTATTGCTGCTGTAGCAAGTATAGAAACTCTATTATGTATTGAGGCAGCAGATAAATTAGACCCTTTAAAAAGATATTCTAATACCAACACAGAATTAAAAGCACAAGGTATTGGTAACATTGTTAGTAGTTTAATTGGAGGTTTACCAATGACGTCTGTAATTGTACGTTCTTCTGCAAACGTAAACTCTGGTGGACGAACTAAATTATCTGCCATCTTCCACGGTATATTCTTACTTATTGCAGTATTAGCTATTCCAACCATCTTAAATAAAATACCTCTAGCTACTTTAGCCGCTGTATTAATTGCTGTTGGATATAAATTAGCTAGCCCGAAAGTATTTATTCACATGTGGAATAACAGTAAAAAATTCCAGTTTATACCTTTCGTTGTAACTGTAATTGCAGTTGTAGCTACCGATTTACTTAAAGGTGTTGGAATAGGTATGGCAGTGAGTGTATTTTTCATCTTAAGAGGTAACTTAAAACTTGCTTATTTCTTTAAAAGAGAAAATCACACAACAGGAAAAAAGATCGAAATGGAGCTTGCACAAGAGGTTTCTTTCTTAAATAAAGCCGCAATTAAGCAAACGTTTGCACACTTACCTGCTAATAGCAGCATCATTGTAAACGCCTCAAACACAGTATATATAGACCACGATGTTTTGCAGCTAATTAAAGACTTTGTCAATTATGGTTGTAAAGAAAAAAATATTGACGTATCTTTGGTAGGATTTCGAAAAGAGTATAAAATCGAAAATTCTATTAACCATGTAAGGACAATTTTATCCGATAATGAAGATAAAGTTGCATTACACGAAATTGAAGAAGGCTATAAAATTCCTTCGAATGTTTTAAAGGTGAAAGAATTGCCTAAAGCAGGATAATGTCATAAAACTAATTATAAAAAAAGTCTATAGTCATCAAGTTTTGATAACTATAGGCTTTTTTTATTATATACATTTATTTAATAAAATTACCCCATGAAAAAGAAATTTAATCATCTACTCGTTAGACCCATTGCAAAATTTGTGCAAGTAGAAAGTTTTGGAGGAATCCTTTTATTCTCAGCTGCTGTAATCGCCTTAATTTGGGCCAATTCCCCCTTTTCGGAGTCTTATACAGCTGTATGGAATTATCACGTTGGAGTCGAATTTGGAGACTTCCATCTAAGCAAAAGTTTATTGCACTGGATAAACGATGGTTTAATGGTTATTTTCTTCTTTTTAATAGGATTAGAAATTAAACGTGAAATCCTCCTCGGTGAATTAAACAGTATGAAAAAGGCAGCCCTCCCCATATTTGCAGCCTTAGGTGGTGTATTTGTACCCATTGGTATATTTTTACTGTTAAACTCAAACCCTGAAACAACTTCTGGTTGGGGGATTCCAATGGCAACAGACATTGCGTTTTCGCTTGCTATAATTCAGCTATTAGGAAAACGTGTTCCTTTAGCTTTAAAAATATTTTTAACGGCATTCGCCATTGTAGACGATTTAGTAGCCGTATTAGCCATCGCCTTATTTTATAGTAATAATATAGATTGGGCTCTAATTTTATATTCTTTTATACCTCTAGGTATTTTAGCCTTTTTAGGTTGGAAAGGGTTTTATCATAAAATCATCTATTTTGTTTTAGCTATAGTAATTTGGTTCTTATTCTTAAAATCTGGTATACACCCAACTATTGCAGGTATTTTAATTGCTTTAACAATTCCTATTCAACAAAAACAAGAGTTAACCTCTAGCTTTAGTCAGTTAGAATCTATCATAACGCGTTTGTTTAGTAAACCAAATACAAGCAGTCCAATATTATCGCATTCACAGATCAATTTAATTGATGATATTCAGGCATGGACAAGCCGTGTACAATCGCCTTTACAACACCTAGAACATATTTTCCACGGTTGGGTTGCATATTTTATTATGCCAATATTTGCCTTAGCCAACGCAGGAATTATCTTTAACGCTACAGATCATTTAGACTTTTCGTTATCGTTTAATATTGCTACAGCGCTAGTTATAGGAAAATGTGTTGGAGTGGTTTCCTTTTCTTATTTAGCGGTGAAATTAGGTATTGCATCCTTCCCTAATAGAATTAAATTTATGCATATTCTAGGTACTGGATTTTTAGCTGGGGTTGGATTCACCATGTCCATTTTCGTATCTAATTTAGCATTCCACGACAGTTTATTATTCCAAGATGCTGCTAAAGTTGGTATTTTAGTTGGATCGACAACCGCTGGTTTAATTGGTTATTTCATTTTAAAATCGATTAAGCCTAAAATTGTAAGTTCAGATGAGGAGGAAGAATAATTAATCTTTCTACTTAAAACAGTATACAAAAAAAGCGATCCAAAATGGATCGCTTTTTCTATATATAATATCTGTTATCTATTTAAGCAGGTATTTGCTGACTTAAGCAATGTAACGTACCAAAACCCCAAATAAGGTCTATTGCACTTATCCCAATAACCTCTCGGTCTGGAAAACAATCTGCAATAATATTAAGTGCAACCCGGTCATTACTATCATTAAAGGTAGGTACTAAAACCGTTTTATTTAAAATTAGAAAATTAGCATAACTTGCTGGAATTTGAATACCATCGAAAAACAAAGGTTTAGGCATTGGTAGGGTTACAATATTAGGCGATTTACCTGTTTCCAATTTAGCATCCTGTAAACGCTTTAAATTGTCTTGTAAGGCCTTGTAATTAGAATCTTCCGGATTGTGTTCTACTACTGTAATTATGGTGTCTTCATTTACAAAACGACATAAATCATCAATATGCCCGTGGGTATCATCTCCCACAATCCCATCTCCTAGCCAAATTACGTTTGTAATCCCTAGATATTCTTTAAAAACCGCTTCGTAATCAGCTTTTGAAAAATTTTCATTTCTCACCTGAATTGAAGGGTGTAATAAGCATTCTTCAGAAGTTAATAGTGTTCCTTTACCATTAGTATCTATAGCACCGCCTTCTAATACAACAGGTTTCCCTTTATATTGAACTTGAATTAAATTGGCCTTTAAATAATCGGAAACAACTTTTGGTACGCCGCGATCTAATTTATGATTTGTGTATTTGGCCCACCCATTAAAATTAAAATTTAAGGCGACACGCTCCTCTCCTCTTTTAACAATAATCGGTCCCGAATCACGCATCCAACTTCGATTAGTTTTATGAATTATAATATTGATACTTTGAATGTTAACATGAGCCATATCAAGCATGGCATTAACTTTATTTTTTGAGATTCACTCTCAAGAACCAAGAAAACAGTTTCTACTTGGGCTACTTTTTTAATGAATTCAACAAAGGCCCATTGAATAGCCTGGTATTTTCCAGGCCAATCGTTTCCGTTATACGGAAAGCACAACAATACTCCTTCTTGATGTTCCCATTCTGCTGGAAATCGAATTTCTGATGATGCCATAATTAATCTATTGCACGCTTAGTAATATCGCCAAAAGCATCTATACGACGGTCTCTAAAAAACGGCCAATTCTGACGCACATTTTCTTGTAAATCTAAGTCCACTTCTGCAATCAAAATTTCCTCTTTATCGTGAGAAGCCTGAGCTAAAATTTCACCTTGAGGTCCAGCAATAAATGAAGATCCCCAAAACTGAATTCCTGCAGTATCTGGTAAATATTGTTCTAAGCCAACCCGGTTTGCTGCAGCCACAAAAACACCATTAGCCACAGCATGACCTTTCATTACATTCATCCAAGCACCGTGCTGATTTTCACCAAACTCTTCTTTTTCCTGAGGGTGCCAACCTATCGCTGTTGGATAAAACAACACTTCTGCCCCTTTAAGTGAGGTTAAACGGGCCGCTTCAGGATACCATTGATCCCAACAAATTAATGTGCCCACCTTTCCTTTCTTAGTTTGTATGGCTTGAAAACCTAAATCGCCCGGTGTAAAATAGAATTTTTCATAAAAATGCGGATCGTCTGGGATATGCATTTTACGATATAATCCAGCTTCGGTTCCATCTGTATCTATAATATAAGCACTATTATGATAAATACCTGCCATACGTTTTTCAAAGAAAGGCACAATAATTACCACGCCTAATTCTTTTGCTAAAGCACTAAAGGCTATAAACGATGTGCCGTATAAAGGTTCTGCAAGTGCAAAATTATCGACATCTTCACTCTGACAAAAATAATGACTACTATATAATTCAGGTAAAAGAATAACTTCGGCGCCTTTATTTGCGGCATCTCTTACCCAACTTAAACATTTTTTTAAATTGTTTTCGGCAACGTCGTTCAGGTTTAATTGAATAACGGCAATTTTATATTTTTTTGCTGACATGGCTATTAATTTATAATGTAAAAGTAAATATTTTATAAAAGTGAACAGATAAAGTTTTTATAAATAATCTAAGAATTTACTTTAACAGCACCCGAGGTATTAAAATATTTTTTTCGTAACCAAAAAGATACTCTTACTAATAAAATTAATGCAGGAACTTCTACTAATGGTCCTATAACCCCCGTAAAGGCTTGCCCCGAGTTTAATCCGAATACGGCAATAGCAACGGCAATCGCTAATTCAAAGTTATTACCTGCAGCTGTAAATGCAATGGCAGCTGTTTTGTCGTAAGTGGCTCCCACCGCTTTACTCATAAAGAATCCAATTAAGAACATTATGGTAAAATAAACCAATAACGGAACTGCAATAATTAGAACATCCATTGGAATTTCTACAATAAGCTCACCTTTTAAAGAGAACATAACAACTATAGTAAACAATAATGCGACAAGCGTCATTGGGGAAATGGCTGGAATAAATTTATTATTATACCAATCTTCTCCTTTTAATTTTACTAAAATATAGCGGCTTAAAAAGCCTAATACAAATGGAATCCCTAAATAAATAGCTACACTTTCTGCAATAGTGGCTATAGAAATATCTACAATAGCCCCTTCGAATCCAAAATATGGTGGTAACACAGTAATAAAAATCCAGGCGTAAAAACTATACCCAAAAACTTGAAAAATACTGTTTAAAGCCACTAAACCTGCACCATACTCATTACTTCCTTCGGCTAAGTCATTCCACACTAACACCATGGCAATACATCTAGCTAAACCAATTAATATTAACCCCACCATATATTCCGGATAGTCTTTTAAAAAGATAATTGCTAAAAAGAACATTAAAAACGGACCAATAATCCAATTTAAAATTAAGGATATAGATAAGACTTTTACATCTTTAAACACCTTTGGCAATAGTGCATAATTTACTTTTGCCAATGGCGGATACATCATTAAAATTAAACCAATGGCGATTGGAATATTTGTCGTGCCTTGATTAAAGGAATTTATAAGTTCTGGAAATTTTGGAAATGCATAACCTAGGCCTACCCCTATTAACATGGCTAGAAAAATCCATAAGGTCAAATAATTGTCTAAAAAGCTTAATTTTTTTGTTGTTGCCATGACTAGTTTATTTTTGAAAATACATAAGATAATTCTTGTGCAATTTGAAGACTGCGTTCATTGTATTTTTCTGCTTGAAGCGGAGTATTATCAAATGCTTTAGGGTCTTCAAACATAATAGGTAATCGTTTTTCTGCACCAGCTATAAATGGACAGCCTTGATCGGCGTTAGAACACGTCATAATTGCTGCAAACCCAGATTCTGGATTAAACGGATTGTCAAATCGTTTAGAAAAACCAATAACAGGATTTTCATTAGTATCGAATTTTACGGCATATACCGGATTCTCTTCCTGTGATAATTTTTCAATATCGAAACCTGTATTCGCTAAAGTTTCTGCAACCATAGGAAACATAGCCGTAGCTTCTGTCCCACCCGAATAACAAAACACATTATTTATATTGTAATAATGTGCAGCAGCTTGTGCCCATATTTGAGACAAATGACTACGTCTTGAATTGTGAGTACAAATAAAATTCAGTCTAATGGTAGCTTGATTAGAATGCTTATCTTGTATATAATCGATTAAAGGCTGTAAGGTTTGTTTACGTTCTTCAGTTAGCTCTGAAAAATTAAACGCTTCAATTTGATTGGAAATTTTTGAATTCATAAGATTAAAATTTTAGCAACAACCAGAGTTTGGATTGCAACTGTTTACGGGTTTAATTAGTTCTGAAAGTTTTACTTTTGGTTTTTCTTGAGGTATACCACAATTATCTTTTGCTAAACAATCGGTGAATTTAGACGTTAATACAAACGTATCATTTTCAATATCTAAAGCATATTTTTGTATTGTTTCACCTTGATATTCCACTTCGATTTCCGATTGAATATCAAGTCCTAATACATCTTCAGACAAAGAAATAATTTTTAGCAATTTTTCTGGGTGTAACCTATGGTCGTAATCGTCTGCTTCCCATAATTGAAAGTTAATAACGGACTCCGTTCTAACGGTTCCGCCACAATCAATAAAGTGTTTATCTATTTTACCTACTTCGGTAACATGAAAATGGTTTGGTACTAAAGTTCCATTTGGTAATTGAAACGCAATACGATTTAAGCGTTCTAAATGATTTTTAATTTGAGTTAGTGTCATAATACTGATTTAATTGTAATATTACGATGAATGAGTTTAAATTTTTTTAACAACAATCTGTTTTGCTACAAGAAATATCTTGAGTAAAAAACATATTCAATTTGTCTTGAATAGCGTTCCATTTTTCGGCATCAATACAATAACATACACTAGTGCCTTCTATGGTCCCTTTAATAATACCCGCATTTTTTAATTCTTTTAAATGCTGAGAAATTGTAGGTTGTGCTAATCCTATTTCTTCTACTAAATCGCCACAAACACAAGTAGTCGATTTAATTAAATATTCTAAAATACTGATACGCGCTGGATGCCCTAATACTTTAGCAATACGTGCTATTTCGTTTTGTCTATCCGAAAATATTTCAGTTTTAGTAATTCCCATATCTACTTTATTTATTCATTGCAATATTACGATTAAATAGATTAACTACAAAAAAAAGATGGTTTTTTAACCATCTCTTAATATTGTACAATATAAAATAAAACTACCAATCGATAGGAAAATAATCTTTTAAAAACTTTCCACACCAGTGTTTTCCCGTGTTTATCCCATCGAATAAAGGATCCATAACACGAGCAGCACCATCTACAATGTCCAATGGTGGTTGAAAATCATGCTCGTCAATTTTACGTTTAGATAATTCTGCAGGATCTTCATCGGTTACCCAGCCGGTATCTACAGCATTCATAAAAATACCATCTTTAGCCAAAGTTGCAGATGATGTATGCGTCATCATATTTAAGGCTGCCTTCGCCATATTAGTATGTGGGTGGCGATCTTCTTTATGGAAACGATGAAATTTACCCTCCATAGCAGATACATTAATAATATGTTTCTGTCCGGTATTTTCCTTTTGCATGATGGGCGTTAAACGGTTACATAATACAAATGGCGCCACTGCATTTACCAATTGAACTTCGACCATCTCAGTAGTTTCAATTTCGCCTAATTTTAAGCGCCAACTGTTAGTTTTTCGTAAATCGACTTGTTGCAAATCGACATCTAACTCCCCTTCGGGAAAGACTTCACTCGTTTGTAACGAATTATCGAAACTATATGGTATTTGCGATAATTTAGCCGAAGCTCTTAAGCCTATCCCTGGTTCTGGCCCATGCCATGTTACCGGCATATTTTGATTGCTTGATGCCGTTTTTGTTAATACTCGCAGTTCGTTTACACACGCGGTATGATCTTTTAAAACACCTTGTGCAAATTTTGGCAAAGCTTCAATAGGCAATTCTTCATTGGCCATTAAATGCTTATAAAACCCAGCCGGACGTCTTACTGTTTGAGCGGCATTATTTATTAAAATATCTAACCTGTCGTATTTTTGTTCAATATAATTACAGAAAATCTCTACACTTGGAATATGTCTTAAATCTAAACCATGAACGTGTAAACGGTGTCCCCATGTAGTAAAATCACTTTCTTTAGAAAAGCGTAAAGCAGAATCTGCTGGGAAACGTGTGGTTGCAACCACAGTGGCACCTGCCCGTAACAACATTAATGTAATATGGTACCCTATTTTTAAACGCGACCCTGTAACAACAGCTACTTGATTTTTTAAATCGGCAGTTTGAAAACGTTTAGCATAATTAAAATCGCCACATTCGGTACACATAGTATCGTAAAAATGATGCAATTTAGTATAGACCTTTTTACAGACATAACAATTTCTTGCCGATTCTAATTCTAGATTTAAATCCGCTTTTTGAGTTAAATCTATTAGTTTAGGTGCTACAAATATTGGATTTTCACGTGCCGAGCGAATTCCAGTTTCTTTTCTAGCATGCTTATCGCGCTCAATCATTTTACGTTTTGCCGCTTTTTTAGCGTCTTTACGTCTTCGACTAAACTCATCGCGATTCGGACGTGTAATTTGTCCGGCAGCTTTCATTAAAGCAATACGTTTTGCTTCTGGAAGTTCAAACAATTGATTGGTATCGTCTACCAATTGCTCTAACATAGCGATACATAAATCTATTTGATCTGGATTTAAAGCTTTGTTTTGTTCCTCTTTATTATTATTCATTTTACTACACCTTAAGCGCGCAAATATAGTTTTAATTTTAGTTGAAAAATGAAATAATTATCGTCTAAATTTCAATTTAAAAACATAAAAAATAGACTATCTCAAAATTTAAATTTTGTCAACCTAAATTTGATTTAGATTCTCATAATGATTAGTTATCAATTTGATGAGATTCTGAAATCAATTCAGAATGACGGGAATTTATATTTCTAAGATAGCCTATCTATTAAACAGCTCGTTTAAATTAGAATCTAAAATTTATTTTTAAGATTATGGATTAGTAGACCATATACTCGATTCCTTAATTATAACACGTCTATTTAATTTCAGTTGTGCGATAACTAATTCGGCAATATCTTCTGGTTGCATAACACTTTCTGGATTACCATCGGTTAAATTTAAATCTAAAGCTAAAGGTGTCGCAACTGTACTTGGTGTTAATGCGGTTACACGAATATTGTGTTTTCTTACTTCTTGCATTAAAGATTCTGTTAAACCTAAAACAGCAAATTTAGACGCACTATACGCACTAGTTAAGGCATTTCCTTTCAATCCTGCTGTAGAAGAAATATTAATAATATCGCCAGATGTATTAGTTATCATATCTAGTAGAAAGGCACGAGTAACATAATACATCCCCATAAGGTTCACTTTAATAATTTGCTCCCATTCCTTTGGTTCAAGCTCCATAAACGACCCGAACTTAGCAATCCCAGCATTATTAATTAAAATATCGATAGTTTTAAATTTAGATTTAATGTAATCCGCCGCTGCATTTACTTCGTCTAACGACGAAACATCGGCAGTTACCGTGATCGCTTCAACGCCTAACGTTTTAATTTCGGCAGCAACCGATTCGATATCTGCAGCTGTACGGGCCAATAAGCCTATATTTACACCTTCTTTAGCCAACGCTAATGCTAATGCTTTTCCTATACCCTTTCCTGCTCCAGTAATTACTGAGTATTGTCCTTTTAATGATCTCATAGTTTTCATTTTTTAATACTCAAATTTACTTATAATTAGCCTTTACCAAAAGAATTAAATGATTAGAGTTAAAAAAATAATAGATTGAATTCATCACTACCAATATGCCATTATACATTTGTTATAGACATCATTCAAAACGCATTTTATCGAGTTTTAAAGATTTTTATCTGATTTTTTACAAATTATTTTAAGGGTTATCCTACAACAAATCAAATAATTACACTTTAAATGTTAAAATAATGATATTTTAAAGCATCTAGAATTCGCTTTTAAGCGTAGATATAATAAACCAATTAAATATAATTATGAGAAAAATTTCAATCGGAGTAATCGCTTTAATGTTAATGGCATCTTGTGTGTCAAAAAAGAAATATGTTGCATTAGAGCATGAAAATGGAGAAATTAAAAGTCAGTTAACAAAAACAACAGTTGAAAAAGAAGAATTGGAAGCCAAGTTTAGTGAAATTCAAGCACGTGTTGACGCTTATAATTCTAAAATAAATTCGTTAACAGAAGAAAATGACTCCAAGTTAGTTGCTGTTGGTGACGTAGCTGTAATTTCAAACGATACTAAAAAGAGTATGCGTGAAACTTTAAAACATGTAGATCCAGCAAAATTAAGCGAAGCCAAAACATTAAAAGATTCTATGAATCTGGCTGTGAGTTACAACCTTCAGAAGTCTTTAGACTCGAGTTCTCTTAATGAAGATGAGGATATTGCCATCGATATTAATGAAACTGTTGTTATGATTTCTATTTCAGACAAAATGTTATTTAATACAGCTAGTTATAGAGTAAGTAGTAAAGCTAACGGTATTCTTCAAAAATTAGCAGACGTTATTAATTCTGAACCTAGTATAGAAGTTATGGTAGAAGGCCATACAGATTCTAGAAGTATTAGTACGGTTAACATAAAAGACAACTGGGATTTAAGTGTTTTAAGAGCAACTTCTGTGGTACGTAAATTACAAGATGATTATAATGTAGCTCCAGAGAAAATGATTGCAGCTGGACGTAGTAGCTATCACCCATTAGCTGAAAATGACTCTAACGAAAACAGAGCAAAAAACAGAAGAACACGTATAGTAATTCTTCCAAATATTAATAAATTCTTTGCATTAATGAGTTCTAATGAATAATAATTAATGCATTATCATAAATGAAAAGGACTGCCTTCGGGCGGTCCTTTTTTGTATTATAAAGTTTCAAAACTTACTTCTTATTCTCTTAGATAAATAATTTTAACAAACCTAGCTTTAGTATATTTGCAAAAAATTTAATCTTATGAATTCAGTTTTAAAAACGCTCCGTATTGTTGGCTTTCTAGAAGGTATTTCTTATATCTTATTATTATTTATAGCAGTCCCTATTAAATACACCATGGGAGACCCACAATATGTAAAATTATTAGGTATGCCTCATGGCTTATTATTTGTGGCTTATGTTGTTTTAGCTATACTAGTTGGTGTAGAATTAAAATGGAGTAAGAAAACCTTAGGATTTGTGTTATTAGCTTCTATTTTACCATTTGGAACTTTTATTGCCGACAAAAATATTTTAAACCTGCTTCTTAAATGGAACAAATTAATCATTTTTTTTACGATTATTTTATCAATTTCGGTTTTTCTAAAGGTCAAGCAACTTTTATTAATATGCTTTGTTTGCTGACTGTGCTGGTGGTTATAGTAATGATTGCCGATTTTATTACACGTCGTGTATTAGTACAGGCTTTTAATAGCATTTCAGAAAAAACAAAAACAAAATTTGACGATTATTTGGTAAAATATAAAACGCCTAAACTAATTGCGCATATTATTCCTTTGCTTATTACTTTAGAAAGTTTTCCAATAGTTTTTGTTGATTATCCAAATTTTGAAATCTTCGGAGAAAAGGCATTGAAAATTTATGCTGTTTTACTTATAATTTGGGTATTTAAAAGTGTATTTCATGCTTTAGAGACCTTATTAAAAACCATTCCACGTTTAAAGAACAAACCTATAGACAGCTATATTCAAGTTGTAATGATTGTTATTTGGATTATAGGTATTGCCTTTATTTTTGTGATTTTTACAGATGTTTCAATCGTTAAATTCTTTACTACATTAGGAGCTGCTTCTGCTATTTTGC
Source organism: Formosa haliotis (assembly GCF_001685485.1). NCBI lineage: Bacteria > Pseudomonadati > Bacteroidota > Flavobacteriia > Flavobacteriales > Flavobacteriaceae > Formosa > Formosa haliotis. The sequence continues at coordinate 513,432 of NZ_BDEL01000001.1, forward strand.
TTTTACTTTTTAAGGATACCATAATGGGATTTGTTGCTAGTATTCAGGTGGCTGTAAATGATACCATTCGCATAGGCGATTGGATTACTATGGATAAATATAATGCCGATGGTACTGTTATTGAGATAAATCTTAATACCGTTCAGGTTCAAAATTTCGATAATACGATAACCTATATTCCTACCTACGCTCTAATGTCTGATGCCTTTACAAACTGGAGAGGTATGTCTAACTCTGGTGGAAGACGTATAAAACGTGCCTTACTTATAAAGCCAAGTAGTATAAAGTATTTAGATGCTGAAACGATTGCTGGCATGAAAAATATCGCTTTAATTAAGGATTATATTGATACCAGGCAAAACGATATTACTGATTATAACACCAAAAATAACATCGATAAGTCGCTTTTAATTAACGGAAGAAATTTAACCAACTTAGGACTTTTTAGAAAATATTTACAAACCTATGTTGAGAATCATTCTGCTATAAATAAGGAAATGACTATAATGATTCGTCAATTGGCTCCATCTTCTCAAGGTATCCCTTTAGAGATTTATGCCTTTAGTAAAGATCAACGTTGGGTAAACTACGAATATATTATGGCCGATATTTTTGACCATTCTATAGCTGCTGTTCCTTATTTTGAATTGGAACTTTTCGAGTTATCAAACTTTGATCCTAAATTGTCATAAAATTTTGTAAATAAAAAGTCGAGCATATTGCTCGACTTTTTTATTACTTTATGTTTCTTAGATTTTAATTTGCTTGAGCTTTCGCATCTTCAATCATATCTTCGTTTGCCGAAACTCCAATCTCCACACGTCTATTTTTAGAACGTCCATCTGAAGTAGAATTATCAAATCTTGGTCTAGTTTCTCCATATGCTGTCACATCAAAACGGTTCCCAGCAACACCTTTACTTTCTAAATAAGAAACCACAGATTGTGCTCTTTTTTTAGATAATGTCATGTTATAATCTGCATTACCTGTATCGTCTGTATGACCTTCAATTAGTAAATTAGTATCTGGAAACTCTAAAAATACTTCTGCAATAGCATCTAAATTCTTTTCAGCTGTATCAGTTAAATCAGCTTTATTGGTCGCAAAGGTTACACCACTTTTATCATCAAAAATAACTTGAATACCTTCTCCAACACGCTTTACTTCTGCTCCAGGTAAAACTTCCTCTATTTTATCGGCTTGTTTATCCATGCTGTTTCCAATAATTCCCCCAGCTGCACCACCTACAGCTGCACCAATAAGTGCCCCTGTAATATTACCTCCAATTAGTCCACCAATTAAAGCACCACCTGCAACACCAATTCCGGCGCCCTTTTGAGTGCTATTCGCGTTATTTATAGCATCACAACTTACAAAAGTTAGTGAAAACATTAACGCTATGGCTAATAATATACTTGTTGATTTTTTCATGTTATGTTTATTTAATTTTTATAATTTAATGTTATCAGATGTTTTATTAAATGTCATAATAACATCAAACTCATTGCCTTCGTATTCAGAAGGTACTTTAAGAATCATCATATTATCTGAAATCTCTTGAATGGTTCCGCTATATCCCGATTTTACATTCTTAGCCTTAACATCGTCACCTACATACTTAAATTGAAACTGTGTATAACCGTCTCCCGTTTCTAAAAAGGACCAGTGAATACTATTGGTATACGTGTCGCAAATTGAACTGTTGGCGCTAGTAGAAAATTTTCCAGATCCGTTATTAGGAATAAATATCCATTCTCCTCCTTTAAAACAAGACGAATCTGCTAAATCAAATAAAAAGGCTTTATATAGTCCTTTATCTCCAACAAATTTAATGTTAGTTACCTCCCAAGTCCCTTTTAGCATTTTTTTGCTTGGTTGTTTTGCTGTTGTCGACTTCGATCCTGAGCATGAAAGCACCAAGACAGCCAAAGTCATGTAAATAAATTTTTTCATATTATTTCGATGGTTAATTATTAATTTTCTTACTAAGTTAAGAATTATTGTTTATTCTTTTACATTAATGTAATAAAAAGATTACGTATTAAACTTGATTGCTTAAACGGTCTTTTACATATTCTATTTCTGTTTTTCCGTGCTTTTTTGGTTTTCCATTTTCGTCCAGGTTCACCATAATAATATTCTCTACACTAATTATAGTTTCTCTAGTCATTTTATTTCTAACCTCACATTTTAATGTTATTGAAGAGCCGCCAAAATTAACTACATCTATTCCTATCTCTACAATATCACCTTGTCTGGCAGAACTTAAAAAATTGATTTCGGACATATATTTAGTTACTACTCTACTGTTTTCTAATTGAATAATAGAATACAATGCAGCTTCCTCGTCTATCCAAGCTAGTAATCGACCACCAAATAATGTTCCGTTGGCATTTAAATCTTCGGGCTTAACCCATTTTCTTGTGTGAAATCTCATTCTCGTTTTTTTTTATAAAGATAAAATTTTAATTGTTCATAACAAGGTTAACAAGTAATAGCGGTAATAAATTTTTCGTTACAGATAATTAATAATTTTAAGGAAAATGTTTAAAATTATGACAACAAGACACAACAATCTTAAAGCTATTCGTCCTAAAAATCAATTTGGAACTTTTAGCGAAAACATGAGTAGTGACGAACGTTTTCAAAACGAAACATTACGCCCAATCATTAAACTACAAGAACAATTATTTATTGAAGTATTGAAAAACTACATTAATAAATATAAAAGTATGTTTTACGATTTAACAACTTCTAAAAAAATTATCTACATCGAAAACGCCATTCAAAAAGACATTAAATTTAGAAACTCTATTAAAGGTATGATTATTGGCCAATTTACTGTTGAAGAATACCTTTGCTATATAGAAAATTCTTCGGCATTAAATAAACGCATGATGAATATTGTTAAAGATCAACTTATTGATAACATACAATTATTTGACATACAGCTCAGTAAGGTGGTTTAACCAAAATCTTACTTTAAAAGATTATATGAGCGATTCACCATTAATATTGGTGGTTAACACGTCGCTCATATAATTAAAATAGGGTCTTATAATCTTAAAATCTGCATCTACTTGATTTAAAAAATCGGGAGATGTCACTTCGTTATCTGTATAATTCTTTGTGAAAATAAATTGCTTTTTTCTTATAAGATCGATATCGGGATGATTTTTATCGAAACCTTTCGGAGCTGTTTTTAACTCATCGCCCACTAAAGATCCCCAGGTAGATTTAAATGTAGTATCCTCCAAAATAGCTCTCATTTCTTGAGCATCTACTTCGAATTCTTTCCGGATTCTGAGTAAATCTTCTTTATTTGGTTCCCAAAATCCTGTTGCTATAAAAGACTGATTATTAGGTTGGATTTGTAAATAATACCCACCTCTTAATTTTGGCTTTACTCGACTAATAGATCCTCCAAAATGGGTTTTGTATGGCTGCTTATTTTTAGAAAACCTTACATCTCTATAAATTCTATAAATTTTAAACGCATCGACTTCATCATGTGTTTTCAATAACGAAAATAAGGTTTGATATGCGGCTTTAACTTCGGTTTCTACAGCTCTAAACTCCGATTTATGGTCTTTAAACCATTCTCTATCATTATTTTTTTCTAAAGCAATTAAAAAATCTAGTACGTTTTGAGAGATCATATTTTTATAATTAAGTGTGATAAAGATATAAAAAAGCCCCAGTTTCCCGAGGCTTAAGTATTAATTAAATAACATACACTTTATTCTACTAGTGTATAGGTTTTAGATACTATTTTATTTGAGTTTTTATCAAATTGTTGTACAACAAAGTTTCCGTTATCATCAAAATATCCAATTCCGGTTTCGCCTTTATCATTTACAACAAATTGAGATGAATCTCCTTCAGATTGCTCTACTTTCATGGTACTAGAATTTGTAGGGTCTGTAATTAAAAACCCTTCTTCATCCATAGTAAACGTACACGTTTTTCCATCTACACGGTAGTTAATTACCTTTTTATCAGTTGTAAACGGACTGTTATCTGTAATTTTTACGGTTTCTGTAACTTCAGAAGGTGTGTGAACTCGACTTTGATTTACTTTGTTTTTATCTTCATCGGCCAGTTTTACATCTTGTTCTACACGTGTGTTAACTTCAACTTTTTTCTCTGTAACTCCCTTACCATCATCTACTTTAGTGGTAACCGTTTTTGTCTCTTCTAAAACTTCCTTCGGTGTTGTTTGTGCAATTGCTCCGCTAAAACATAGCAAAGCCATTACAATATATATTGTTTTCATAATCTTAATTTTTATTGATTAAACTTGGTTTCTATTTTAATCGCTTATTTTAATGCGCCTCTAGCAAGAGAGACTACGAAAAGTATTAAACAAACGAAAAATAAAATTTTAGCAATTCCGGCTGATGCTCCTGCAATTCCACTGAATCCTAAAATACCAGCTATAACTGCTATTATAATAAATGTGATTGTCCAACGTAACATAATATTTGATTTTAAATGAATACTTGTGATCCTAGGATACACTTGTTTAGAAATTAATCTATTTATGTGTGGAGTTGGTTAAAACTTTTAATCTAGAATAACACTGTTTAAATGTTCTGATGTTTTTTTCGACCAAGAATCTAACATCCAACTCGATTTTTCTAATGCTCGAATATAACCTCCTATTAAATCGATGGTACCTTCATCTGAAGCGAGTTCAGCTTTATTAATAACAACACGCATTTGATTTAATAATAATTTATGGTCGGAGATAAGTTCTGCCACCATTTCTCTATCCGATTTTAATGGGGACACTTCTTCTAATGATGAAATTTCTAAATAATCTGAAAATTTACTCATAGGATGATAACGCAAAGTTAAAATACGCTCGGCAATTTCATCAATTTTAGATCTGGCATCAATATATAATTCTTCAAATTTATTATGTAAATCGAAGAAATTTTCTCCTAAAATATTCCAATGAAAATTTCTAAGTTTTTGGTAATAAATATGGTAATCTGCTAATAAGGTATTAAGTTCGACAACTACAGGGAGTAGTTTTTCGTCTTGCATATTTAGGTAATTCATAATTTTTGGTTTTTGGTTAAACGTATTATTAAGTTACAACCTCTAACCAAGACAAACCAACTAATTAACTGTATTTAACCGTTTTAAGTTTGTATTAACTAAAATTATGTTAATAAACATAGTTAATTCTTAAAAAAATTAACATGGATTTTAGGAATTCCCCTACTTCATCAAAGCCCTCTTCTAAGGGATTTATTACTATTAAATAACTAATCGAATTCTACAGCATGAAGTATTAAGCCCGATGCTGGCGCGATGTAGTCCATAACCTCGGTACTTTCTGGTTTTAAACTGTCTTGAATGTAATTTAAAGTAATTTCGTTTTTGCCCAATTTAATAAGCGCTCCCATCATTAATCGAATTTGGTTTCGCATAAATCCTTTGCCTCTTACTTTTAAAATATACGATTTTTCGGGAAAGAAATTTGCTGTAAACAACGTGTTTTCTATAATCTCGCAGGTGTCTATTTCTCTATTAAAAACACCTGTTTCCGAAGGTTTATAGCAATAGGTTTTAAAATTATGAGCACCTTCAAATAGCTTTGCTCCTAATTTCATCTTTTCAATATCTAAAGGATCTAAAACAGTGGTCATTAGTGGAGCGCAAAACGGATGACATTTCTCGCCAAAAGCAAACACGTACACATACTCTTTTATTTTTGATGTGTTAATAATATTGAAATCTTTATCTACTTCTGTAATCGACAAAGCTCTAAGATCTTGAGGCAGATTATAATTAAATAACTCTAAAAAAGCAGTTTCGTCTTCAATTTTTTCTTCTAGAAATAATTCAAATGCACCTTGTTCCGCAGACACTTTAGCATCGGTTCGTCCAGAACCCAATGTTTTAAAAGGCTTTCCATCCATGATAAATCGCATGGTTTTATCTATCATTAAATGTACGGTTTTAAGTTTTGGTTGCTTTTGCCAACCATGAAAACGATAACCTAAATATTGAATGGTGATAAGATAAAAATAACGTTTTTTCAACTGAATAAGTTTTTAATAAGAGACGGCAAGTAACTTATTTTAGTAGACTTCTCAAAAATTTTACTACTTTTAATCGAAATAAAATTTTACGCCTTTTTAATTATGAATAACGCAATTAAACCTCCCGTTTGGTATTGGTTAGTAACTGGATTTTCGCTTTTATGGAATGGTATGGGAGTTAATGCCTATTTTCATCAAATAAATAATACCGAAGCTTTTAGGTCGCAATATACCGAGGCACAATTACAAGATTTCTTAGAAACGCCAACTTGGGTTATGCGAGCATATGCAGTGGCTGTTTTATTCGGGTTTCTTGCTAGTATTTTATTAATGGTAAGAAAACGGTTAGCCTACCCCATGGCTTTAACATCTTTAATTGCCGTTATAGCACAAATGAGCTATTTGTTTTTTGATGTAAAACCACCAAATTTATTTATGCCAATTTGTATCGTTATCTTTTCTGTGTTTTTACTTTGGTTTACAAAATTCTCTAAAAAGAAAGCATGGATTGTTTAATATCTATGCCTTCTTTTAATAAAAAATTAGGAATTACTCACCTTAAGAACTTCGTTTAAAACTTGTTTAAAAACATTTACTGGTTGTGCGCCTGTAACCGCACTTTTTCTATTAAAAACGATAGTTGGCACAGAGTTTACTCCCATGTTTTTCCAGTATTGTTCTTTTTCTCGAATGTTTTTTTGTGCTTCCTCGTTATCTAAAAGCGCTAAACCTTCTTCAGCATTCAAACCCACATCTTGTAATGCTTGCTTTAAAACCTCGCGATCTGAAACGTCTTTACGATCACTAAAAAAAGCTTTGGTTAATTGCATTTTTAACGCTGTTTGTTTCCCCGAGTCCTTGGCATATTCTAATAGAATATGAGCTTGAAATGTATTTACCATTCGCATGTCATCAAAATAATCAAATGTAAAACCTAATTCCGCGCCAGCTTCCGTCATGATTTGTTGAGAATGCTTTTGTTGTTCTAAGGTAGAGCCGTATTTTTCTTCTATATGATCGTGTACGTTTTGACCCTCCTTAGGCATGTTAGGATTCAACTCGAAAGGTTGCCAGGTAATATCTACTTCATTTTCAATTCCTAATTCTGAAATTGCTTTCTCCAATCGCTTATATCCTATAGTACACCAAGGGCAAACTACATCAGACACTATATCTATTTTCAATTTATCTTTCATAATATTAATTTTTATTAGTTTTTTTTTGGAATCCAAGAGTAACAATTAAATTCCTTCTTTACTCTCGTTAAGCGCTTTGTCTAAAGCAGCATAATTGAAATCAATACAAAACTAACCAATCAGTTAGAAACAGAAAAACTATTAACTTTATTTTCAGAATATGTCATGCCTAAAAAACATCTACACATAGTTTATAGCGTTGCTAATCGGCTATTAAATAAATAGCCAGAGTACATGTTTTTATAATATACTTTTTGCTCGATAGATTCTATAACTTTCGAAGCAAAATCGACTTCATACATATCGGCCATTAAATTTAATCCACCAGGACTAAACACATTAATTTCCATAAGCTTATCGCCTACAATGTCAATGCCAACCAAAAACATACCATCTTGAACCAATTTTGGTCTTACAATATTTGCCAATTCCATAATTTGGTCAGTCATTTTAACTTTCATGGCCTTCCCTCCTGCATGAATATTGCTACGAATATCTCCTGAACCATTAACACGCTGCATTAAGGCATATTCATCGCCCACTTTTAACGGTTCTCCATTCATTAAAAACAATCGGGTATCGCCCTTTGTTGCCTCTTTTAAATATTCTTGAGCGATAACATATCCATCTCTACAAATGGCTTCTATAGTTTGTTTTAAGTTATGAGCATTAGCTTTGTCCATTAAAAACACATTGGTGCCTCCAGAACCTTGGAGTGGTTTTAAAATCATTTTTTGCTTTTGTTCCTGAAAAAATTCTTCAATTTCTTTATGGTCGCGCGTAATAATGGTTTTAGGTCTTAACACTTCTGGAAAATGCTGAAAATACATCTTGTTTACTGCTAAGGCTAAACTTTTTGGGTGATTTAAGACGATAACGCCATTTCGCATAGCTATTTCACCAAAAATAAATGCTGCATTTTGTGCCCAATCGCGTTCATTAATTTCATCGGCAGGATTATTTCTAAGGAAAAGCACATCTAAGTCTTCAGAAGATACACTAATAAATTCTTCTTTTTGAAGCGCCTTAAAATAGGTTTCTTCACTTTTAAATACTTTATCCTTAATGGTTTTACAACGTACAGATAAATGGCCTGTCGATGCATAAGATAATTCTCCTACACCAATAAAATAGACATCATGGCCTTTTTTATAGGCCGCAAAACCTAAGGTTGGTGTGGTGTAATTGTGCTTTTCTGTACTGTGATCGTTTATTATAAATGCTATTTTCATGATATCTTAATTTACAAGTTCTTTAATTTCTATACCTTCATATAAATGGTTTAAACGCTTTATTACAGACTCTCTTTGGTAAAATCGAGGAATTTCTGCTGGATTTAAAACATTTCTATAAAGTAATTCTTCAATAATATGTGTGTGGGTAATATTAAATTTCCCTGTATATAAATAATCGATTTTACCACCTTGTTTTAGGTAATTCATTAAATCCATGATTCCTGCAAGGTAAATAGCATCTTTTGTTAGTCCGCCGCCTCGATACACGCGCATGGTAATGGTATAAGCTGAATAGGCCGAAAAACTATATTTAATTCTGAGGATATTAAAAGTGGTGATAAAATTCGCGCCTTTTAACATCGACTCCACAGCCATAACCCGTCCAGCTAATAACCGCAATCGATTTACCGTTAAACCGCCAACCAAATATTCTGCAATTACGGCTAGCCCTTCTTGAAGTTGATCGTAACCTTCAAAACCTTCATACATTTGCTTAATGGGTTGATTTTTTCCATTACAATACGTCAGAATATGCGTGCCAATTTCATGATGAATTAAAGCATCTACCCGTTTTTCATCGACAAGTAACTGATCGTTAATTAGCAATTTAGATTTAGAAACCATAATACCTGCAACATCGTTTCTAATTTCGAGCCCAATATCTGCATTCGGAAAAATGCCATTGTAATAATCTAATTCGGTTTGGGCTACATCTGCAAATTCGTAGCAATCCAATCGTTTTGCATGATTTACAATTTCTGGTTCCGGAAAGGTTTCTAAAATATGTTTTGCTTCTTTTAAAACTGGAGAAGCAATTCCGCCATATAAACTTTCGCCTACATATCTAAAATTTTTAGAACCACGTTCTTCCAACATGATGAGTTGTTTTTCTATTTCTAATCGTTTCCCTCTAAAAATAAAAGCTAAGGTGGGGTCTTCAATTTTATCTATAGGAATATTATATAATTTACGTTTTTCAACTTCGGGATCTAAGGCAATTAAACGGTATTTAAACGCGGGTTCCTTTTCAAAATCTTGCTCCTTAAAACGATCCCATTCTTCATTACTATTTACAGGAGTTACTCTTAACAGAAAGGCCATACGTTCGCTAATATCGGCTAATTCCTTATCGGTTTGCAAGGTGATTTCATCGATATGAGTTTTACCTAACATCAAATAATTTTTAAAATCATCGGAAGTTTGCACACGAATAAATTCGTAAACTGAACGTTTAATCGTTTCAGAAAACACAGCATAGAACTCTCTGAAAAATAAAGAGTATAACTCATTTGACTTCGAGTTTTTGTATAAGGTTGGAATTTCTAATCCAATAATTAAAGTACCCGATTTTTTAGAAGCATTAGAATCTAATAAGGGCTGTAAATGGTCTGGATGTCGATCTAAGGTATCTATAACCTCTGTGGTTAAATTTGGATGTGTAGCTTTCAACTTATTAAACCCTGTATACAATGCTTTAACCGCACCGGGAGCTTTATCTTCCGGACAAAATACATTGAATTGGTTAGACTGATCTTCCACATTTGGCCACATTTCTAACACCAAAAACATTTCGAATTTTTGAGATATTAAAAGATTTATAGCATCTAATAAATGTGAAACATTAATAGTTTCATCGACTATTAAATACGACGCTTGAGTTTTTATCAATCGCGAAAAGTACACATCTATTTCTTTATATCTGTACACGCATATAAACGGCATTAATTTATCGATATGCAATAAGCCCTTATTAGGTAGATGTTCGTTTACAGGTTGATTTTTAGATAAACTAGCACAAATGCTTTCTATAATATCTGAGTCTAATGCTACCATAATTATTTAGAATAGGTATTATAAAATTGAGAAGCATGTTGCTTAATTTTCAACCCTAATTGCTCTCTTACGTTGGTCACTATTTCAGGATAGATAATTTCTTTAATTTCATCGCAATACACCTTTCCAATTTCGGTTGCTAACACTAAGGTGTTTTTAAAATTCGCTGTAATGTATTTTAAGAAGTAACCATTACCTTGAAAGGTATCGTTAATTCCAGCAGTAGATGGAATATGTTTAGACAGTTTAATTTCTGTAAGCATATGTCTCCACCCGTTAATCACCTTCTTAAAACGGGATTCGTCTACATTTGATGTGCCTAAATTCCATGTTGGTATGTCTCTATCCCAACGTTTTATATTGAAACTATGCAAATCGTAAACAATGGCATGACCGTAGATACTTTCTATAGTCGCTACCAAATGATGGAGTACTTTATAAAAGTTTTTGTGTTTGTTTAATGCACGATCGCGTAAAGACTTTAACAGAGGTTTTTTCCAAAGCGGCTTTCCCCAAGCATCTTTATAAATGGCTTCTTCTGGCGACCTATTTAAGTCGTACTCGAATCTTGAATCTAATCCGGAAATTACTATAGGACAATTGGAAACCATATGTTTGGTTTCCGGGTCTTCTTCATACCAACGTTCGTATTCAGAATGGGTACAGTATTCCCATAAATCGCGTTTAAAATGATGACCATCATGAATTGCTCCACAAATAAAAGGTACATATTTTTCAACTTTAATGGTAAATGAATAATCTGAAGCGACAGCATGAAAATGCTCTCTAGCTTCAATTTTTTTTACGATATTTTTAATAGTCAACTTTTCCATAGTCATATAAAACTATGAAATTGAATCTTAAAAAGAAGTTAAATCACTGATTTACTGGATATAAAACCGCTTTGAAAATAAAAGTAATTAATATATTATCGCGTTCGAAAAAATAAATAACGCAATACATCCTATTTTGAAGATTTACTTTTTATAATTGTCGTCCCAATCTTTTGCTTTAGGCTCTCCAAGTTTGCCTACAGACTTTGCGACTAACATGGTTACCGCAGCATCTCCAGTTACATTTACTGTGGTTCTACACATATCTAACGGACGATCTACTGCAAAAATTAAAGCTAATCCAGCCTCAGGTATTCCTGCTTGAGCTAAAACAATAACCAACATTACCATACCTGCACCAGGTACTGCAGCACTACCAATAGAAGCTAATGTTGCAGTAGCAATAATACCTAATTGCGCACTTAAACTTAAATCCATTCCAAACGCTTGTGCTATAAAAACGGCTGCCACAGCTTGATATAAACTCGTTCCGTCCATATTAATAGTAGCTCCAATTGGTAAAACAAAACTAGTTACTTCTTCATCTACTCCTAAATGTTCTTCTACACGTTCCATGGTTACAGGTAAAGTAGCTGCACTACTACTTGTTGAGAACGCTAATAATTGCGCTGGAGAGATACCGTTAAAAAAGAATTTTGGTGTCCTTTTTGTAAATATAAACACAATCCCGGCATACACCGCCATCATTAATCCTAAGCCTAAAAGCACACTAAAGGCATACCAACTGAGTGCTTTAAATAAATCGGCACTAGGTGCTTCTACAATTAAGGCGGCTAGTAAAGCAAAAACCCCATAAGGTGCTGCCAACATAATAATATCGATAAGCTTTAAGATAACTTCATTAAAACCATCAAAAAAGTCTTTAACAGGTTTTGCCTTGTCTTCAGGAATAAGAATCAGCCCAATACCAAAGAAAATTGCGAAGAATATAACTTGCAGCATATTACCATTATCACTTGCTGCTTTAAATATATTACTAGGCACTAAATCTTCTAAAGCTTTTAAAGGACCTGCTTGTTTTTGTTCTTCTGCCGCAGCAATTTTAGAATCGGCATCGCCTTTATAACTTTCTACAAGTTGGGTTCTAGTTTCTTGAGTTATAGATTTACCAGGTTGAATAATATTTACCACTGCCAAACCAATAGTTACTGCAATAACGGTTGTTATGATATATGTGGCAATAGTTCTTCCCCCCATTTTAGAGAGTTTAGAAATATCTTTTAAATCGGAAACTCCTTTAATTAAAGATGCCAAAATTAATGGGACCGCAATTAATTTTAAGGAGTTAATAAAAATGTTTCCAAAGGGTTTAATCCAATCGCTTACAAAATCATTTCCCCATTCAAATTGGGTCATGACCATTGCAAACAAAACCCCTAAAACCATTCCTAATAAAATTTGCCAGTGTAATGCGAGTTTTTTCATAGTATGGTTTTAGTACGTTATCTTTATTTCTTAAAAGTTGAATTAATTTTTATTTATACATTTTATCAAGTAGCATATAATCTGCCAACACTAGAGCAGCCATAGCCTCTACAATAGGTACGGCTCTAGGTACTACACATGGGTCGTGACGCCCCTTACCTTGCATTTCTACTATATTACCTTCCTTGTCTATGGTATTTTGCGTTTGCATTATGGTTGCAACTGGTTTAAAAGCGACTCTAAAATAAATATCCATACCGTTACTTATTCCACCTTGTATTCCTCCAGATAAGTTGGTTTTTGTTGTACCGTCTGTATTATATAGATCGTTATGTTCGCTTCCTTTCATTTTAGCACCACAAAATCCGCTACCATATTCAAAGCCTTTTACGGCGTTTATAGATAACATCGCCTTACCTAACTCGGCATGTAATTTATCAAACACAGGCTCTCCTAAACCTATGGGCACATTTTTAATCACGCAAGTCACGGTACCTCCAATGGTATCTCCAGCCTTTCTGATGTCCTTAATTTTTGAAATCATCTTTTCGGCAGTATCTGCATCAGGACATCTTACAATATTACTTTCTATATCATTAAAATTGATGTCTTGATAAGGCTTTTCCATAAAAATATCGCCTACAGACGACGTAAACGCATGTATTTCTATACCGCTTAAAACCTGTTTAGCGATTGCGCCTGCCACAACACGACAAGCCGTTTCACGAGCAGAACTACGTCCTCCTCCTCTATAATCGCGAATTCCGTATTTTTTTTCGTAAACATAATCGGCATGCGACGGACGAAATGAATCTTTAATATGGGAATAATCGTGAGATTTTTGGTTCGCGTTTTCTATAATAAAACCTATAGACGTTCCTGTAGTTTTTCCTTCAAAAATACCTGATAGAAATTTAACTTCGTCTGGCTCTTTACGTTGTGTTACAATAGCAGACTGCCCGGGCTTTCTACGATTCATTTCATGTTGAATAGCATCTAAGTCTATAGAAATCCCCGCAGGACATCCGTCTAAAACACCACCTAATGCAACACCATGAGATTCACCAAAAGTGGTGAGCTTAAAAATTTTTCCGAAGGAATTTCCCGCCATAACAAATTGTATTTTTTTGCTAATTTAAAAGTAATATTACTAATAATAAAATAGAATATCACGAAACAGGAAATAATATAGAGAAAGCTTGGTAACCTAAACTTTACAAAAAGCTATTTATTAATTAATTAGGACTTTAAGTTAAAGTAACATATGTTTTTGTTATTTGTAATAATAGCAACATTTAACACCCTAGTTTATTGAAAATTAAAAGAAAAATCGAAGTTGCCGTCATTTCAGATGTGCATTTAGGGACATTTGGCTGCCATGCCAAAGAATTATTATCGTATTTAAATAGTATAAATCCTAAAAAACTCATTTTAAATGGCGATATTATAGATGTTTGGCAATTTAACAAGCGGTATTTTCCTAAAGCACATATGCAAGTTATAAAAAGATTATGGATATGGCTTCTGATGGTATAGAGGTGATTTATATAACAGGAAATCATGACGAAATGTTACGTCGGTTTAGTGATTCAACCATCGGTAATTTTTCGATAGTAGATAAATATACAATGGAATTAAACGGAAAAAACGCCTGGTTTTTCCACGGTGATATTTTCGACGTTTCCATACAAAATGCCAAGTGGCTTGCAAAATTGGGTGGCTATGGATATGATGCATTAATTTTAATTAACCGACTTGTAAATTGGTGTTTAGACAAAATGGGACAAGAAAAATACTCCATCTCTAAACGCATTAAAAATGGTGTAAAAGGCGCTATAAAGTACATTAATGATTTTGAAACTGTCGCTACCGATTTGGCTATAGAACAAGGGTACGATTATGTGATTTGCGGACATATCCACCAACCAAAAATGTTAATTAAAGAAAATAAACACGGTAAAACCATGTATTTAAACTCTGGCGATTGGGTTGAAAATTTCACAGCTTTAGAATATCAATTTAAACGCTGGAAAATCTACAATTACAATCACGATAAGCTTTCACCTTTTTTTGTAGATGAAGAGCTAAAGGCAATGGATATGCAAGATTTAATTGCGGCTATAACAATAGTTGATAAAAAAAATAAAAAACAAAAATCAGATTAACGCGTGTCGCAAAATTGAAACTGGGTGCTGCGCTTCTCGCGCCGTTCCGTCTTTAATTTGATGTCTACAACTAGTACCATTTGCAGAAATTACAACATCCTTAGTGGCTTTTCGAATAGCAGGAAACAAAGTTTGTTCTCCTACATTCATACTAACCTCGTAATGTTCTTTTTCGTAACCAAAGCTTCCAGCCATACCACAACATCCACTAGGTATTATCGTGGCCTTGTAGCCCTTTGGTAAATTCAAGATGGTAAACGTTGATAATTGATTACTCATTGCTTTTTGATGACAATGTGAATGTATTTTTATGACTTTCTCTTCGGTGTGAAATTGATCTGATGAAATATTTCCTTTTACGATTTCTGAATATAAAAAATCTTCAATCAAGAAAGTGTGTTTTGCAATTTGTTTAGCACTTTCCTTATCGTCTGCCAGCATTAAATATTCATCTTTAAAAGTAAAAATAGCAGATGGTTCTATGCCAACCAAAGGCGTGTCTTCAGTTATTAAATCTTTATACGCTTTTACATTTTTAACAGCACAATCTTTAGCCTGTTCTAAAAACCCTTTCGATATAAAAGCACGTCCAGATTCGGCATGTTTTACAAATTTTAAATTATAATTTAACCCTTGTAACAAGGCAATAGCATCTAAACCAATTTGAGTGTCTAATAGGTTAGTAAATTCATCTACAAAAACATAAATAGTTTTGATATGTTTTTTACTAACACCATCATTATTAATACCTTTAATATGATTATTTAAACTTTTAGATGATACTAAAGGCATGCTACGGTTTTCGGCTATTCCAAATGCCTTTTTCATTAAATCTGAGGTCCATTTGGTTTTAAAAAAGAAATTCGTGATGCCAGAAATATGAGTGGTTAGTTCATTGACTTTATTATTATAAGCAAAGAGTTTTGAGCGTAAACTAAAACCATTTACTTTTTGATATTGGTATAAAAATTCTGATTTCATACTCGCAATATCCACTGTACTTGGACATTCGTTTAAGCAAGCTTTACAGCTTAAACACAAGTCTAAAACCTCTTTTAATTCTTTATGATTAAAGGGGTTTTTCTGATCTGAGTTCGTTAAAAATTCACGTAGTGCATTGGCCCGAGCTCGAGTCGCATCTTTCTCGTTTCGTGTTGCTCGGTAACTTGGGCACATGGTACCTCCTAATTCGGGTGGTTTTCTACAGTCGCCACTCCCATTACATTTTTCGGCCTGTCTCAGAATACCTTCAGTAGCAGAAAAATCCATTAATGTTTTAATTTCTGGCTCTTTCCGGTTGGCTACATAGCGTAACTTTTCATCCATGGGAAAGGCATCAACTATTTTCCCCGCGTTAAAAATATTCTTCGGATCGAAAACTGATTTAATACGTTTTACAATGCCGTAATTGTCTTCTCCAATCATTAATGGAATAAACTCGGCTCTCACAATACCATCTCCATGCTCTCCAGACATCGATCCTCCGTATTTTTTAACCAAATGGGCAACATCGGTAGTAATTTTTCGAAACAACACTACATCTTCCTTTAGTTTAAGGTTTAAAATAGGACGCAAATGCAATTCCCCCGCCCCAGCATGGGCATAATAAACTGCCTCTTGTTTATAGCCTTTCATTAAGGCCGTAAACTCATTAATATAATTTGCAAAATCGGGAAGCGCCACAGCTGTATCCTCAATACACGCTGCCGATTTTCTGTCGCCTATAATATTTCCTAATAACCCTAATCCCGCTTTTCTTAACTCAATTGCTTTTTCAATATCGTCGCCATAAAGTACGACATTAGCGTAGCTTAGTCCTTCTACCTCTAGGGCATTAACTAAAGCTTGGGCTTGAAGTTTCGCTTCATCTATAGTGTGTCCTCTTAATTCGTTCATTAAAATAGCTTGAGGATCTCCTACGACAAACTGTCTATTTTCTTGTTGCTTTAAATTGTTTTTTGTGCAATCTAGAATCGTTTTATCCATCATTTCACACATAAACAAATGATGTTTCATGCACGTGGTCGTTCCCACTAAAGCATCTGAAATCGATTTAAAGTGCGCCGCTACCATAACACGTTCGGTGGGTGGTAAATCGTCTAAATGTAAAGTGATTTCTGTTGTAAAAGCTAAAGTCCCCTCGCTACCGGTTAATAAATTACACATGTTAAATGGCTTGTCGGAGGCTCCAAAAGCAGAAGAATCGATCAATTTATCTAAAGCATAACCCGTATTTCGTCTGTGAATTTCTGGTTTCGGAAATTCCTTTTGTATATTTTTCTTGACACTTTCAGGTTCCAATTCCTTATAGATGGTCTTATATAGATCACCTTCTAAGTTTGTTAAACTCAACTTTTCCTGAAATTCATCTGAGGTTAAATTCCCAAATTTAGCTTCACTACCATCGCTTAAAATGGTTTTTAATTCTAAAACTTTATCACGAGTTACCCCATACCTAATAGAGGTAATACCACAAGAATTATTACCAACCATACCCCCAATCATACATCTATTTGATGTTGAAGTGTCTGGCGAAAAGAATAGACCTAAAGGTTTAAGCTGAAGATTTAAAAAATCTTTTACTACCCCTGGTTGTACTGTAACCGTTTTTGCCTCTTTATTAATGGCAATTATTTTTGTAAAATGTTTAGAAACATCTACAACAATTCCTTCTCCTACACATTGACCAGCTAACGATGTTCCTGCTGTTCGAGGTATTAAGGTAATATTATTAGTGTTTGCAAAAGCAATTAAAACTTTTAAATCGGTTTCGTGTTTTGGATAAGCAACTGCTAGAGGTAAACGCCTATAAACCGAGGCATCTGTGGCATAAATGGATTTAATTAAATCATCGAAATACAAATCGCCATCTAGTGACTTGTTTAAGGTTTGCAAATCGAAAGACACAGATTTAGTCATAGTATAAAGGATTAATACCGGTTAAATGTTAAGCTATTTCAAAGTAAAGATAGTTATTAGAATTAACAAAATATTCGTTTGCGTTCATCATTACTAAGTTCTAAATTTTATTTTTGAGACTTAATTCAAAGAAAATTATTAATGAAAAATTTATTTTTAACTACAGCTTTTTTTTAATTGGGATAAGTGTTTTTGCTCAAGAAATATCAAAAAATGCTTTAGGGCTTCGTCTGGGGAGTAATAATGGCTTTGGCGGTGAAATCTCTTATCAGCGAGCTCTTGGAGATAACCATAGATTAGAATTAGATTTGGGATGGAGAGATGGAAAGGATTACGATGGATTTAAACTTACCGGCTTGTACCAATGGGTTTGGCCCATAGAAAACAGGTTTAATTGGTTTGTAGGTGTTGGTGCTGGGCTTGCAAATTACGATTATAATAATGGTCATAATCATTCAGATAATCATAATCACCATCATGATAGTGATACATTTATTTTCGCAGCCGGAAACATTGGTATAGAATATAACTTTAAAATTCCATTATTAATTTCGTTAGATTTTAGACCTGAGTTTGGTTTTGGTGATTACGATGACGACTTAGATTTAGATATCGCTTTAGGACTAAGATATCAGTTTTAGCATTTTTTTTATGCATAAAGGCTTCAGATTAATTAACTAAACTGAAGCCTTTATAAATATTTAATTTTGAGAAATTACAACTTTTTAGAAAAATTAATAAGAAGATTTTAAGGTTTATACTGATAAACTTTTCTGTAAAGTTTCTTCATATAACTTTTCGTATTGCGGAACAATTTTATGTAAATCGAAAATATAAGAGCGCTCTTTCGCGTTTTGTTTGAATTGAGCTAAACGCCCTTCGTCACTTAATATAAAAATTGCATTCTGGCTCATATGTTCAATATCGCCCACATCGCTTAAAAAACCTGTAATACCATTAATATTCACTTCTGGAATACCACCGGTGTTACTCGAAATAACAGGTACACCAGATGCCATGGCTTCTAAGGCTGCTAATCCGAAACTTTCGGTTTCTGATGGCAATAAAAACAAATCACTAAAACATAAAATTTTATCAATTTCGTTACTTCTTCCAAAAAATACCACTTTATCAGAAATACCTAACTGCTGACATAAAGCTTCAGCCTTTTCTTTATCGGGACCTTCCCCTACTACCATTAATTTAGCTGGAATTTCCTTCTGTACATTATAAAAGATTTTAATAATATCTAAAATGCGTTTTACTGGTCTTAAATTACTAATGTGGGTAATGATCTTTTCAGTATCTGGAGCAATCATGCCCCGCTGACAATCGGTAAAAGAAAATTTATACTTTTCTACATCAATAAAATTTGTAATGACATTAATTTCATTTTTTATATCGAATAATCTAAGCGTATCTTCTTTTAAACTTTCGGAAACCGCCGTAACGGCATCAGATTTATTAATACTAAAACTTACTGCGGGTTTATAAAAGGGATGACTGCCCACAAGGGTTATATCGGTGCCATGTAACGTGGTTACAATTGGAATATGAATGCCATCTTCTAACAACATTTGTTTTGCCATATAGGCAGCATAAGCATGAGGAATGGCATAATGCACATGTAAAAGCTCAATTTTATGAAGCTTTACCATATCTACTAATTTACTAGATAAGGCCAACTCGTAAGGCTGATAATGAAATAATGGGTATTCTGGTACAGTAACTTCGTGATAGTGCACTTTGTTACTCAATAAATCTAACCGTACCGGCTGGTTATAAGTAATAAAGTGTATTTCGTGTCCGCGTTTAGCCAATTCTAAACCCAGTTCGGTGGCTACTACACCACTTCCTCCAAATGTTGGATAACAAACAATTCCTATGCGCATCTTAATTTATAATTGCTTCGTAAATGAGTTCTTGAATATCTGTTCTAATATTTTCTCTTAATAACATATTAATTTCTGAAGAAGGATAGGTTCTATTTGCTAGAAACACATATACCAATTCTTCGTCTGGATCTGCCCAAGTGTAGGTTCCGGTGAACCCGGAATGCCCAAAACTTTTCATAGACAAGCAACCACAGGTTGGTCCACTTTTTCCCAATTGAGGTTTATCAAATCCTAAACCACGTCTGTTACCATTATTACAATAATAACAGGTATTAAACATATCTACCGTTTCTGGTTTAAGATAACGCTTTCCGCCATAAAAACCTTCTTGTAAATACATTTGCATAATTTTAGCAATATCGTTGGCATTACTAAACACACCCGCATGTCCACCTACTCCATTTTGCATGGCTGCTCCCATATCGTGCACGTAACCTTGTACCACTTGATGGCGGTAATAGGTGTCATTTTCTGTAGGCACTATATGTTTCATTGGAAATTTTAAATACGGATTATACGTTGTAAAATTCATACCCAGGGATTCGTAAAAATGAGTTTGAACCAAATGATCTAATGTTCTGTCGTAATACGTTTCAATAAATTTCTTTAAAATATAGTAAGGTAAATCGCTGTAACGATACCCCTGTTTTTTTAGCAAGTCTGAGTCCTTGATAACCTTCTGAATACTATCAGGATAGTCCCGTTTTAAGTACAAGTTATTGGTTACTTTTATATTGAAAATTTCTGTTGGTGTTTTACTATAATATTCAGAACTCGGCATTTTAGCCGAGTCGAGTGTTGCAATATAAAAAGGAATCCAGGGTTTTAAACGTGCATAATGCGACAACATTTGTTTTAATGTGATATTCGCTTTATTAGAATTTTTATAATCTGGCAGTAATTCCCCAAGTGTTGAATTAATGGTTATGTCATCGTCTTTTTCAACAATTTCCATGACTAAAGGTAGTGTTGCTACAATTTTTGTTAAGGACGCAATATCGTAAATATCATTAAATTCTACCGCTTCAGATTTTTTATCGTAAGTGTGCTTTCCAAAATTTTTATTATAAATAATCTGTCCTTTTCTAGCTACTAAAAGTTGAATTCCAGGTGTCATATGCTCATCGACAGCGCGCTGTGCAATAGCATCTATTTTATGTAATTTTTCTGAATCGATACCTACACGTTCTGGAACGGTATACCCCAATCTTAAAATAGAGCTGATCTCTATACCATCTCCGGCATGCAGCCCATTACCCACAGAAACTGGTAGTTTCCCTTTAGCCGAAAGCGCACCAAAAATAATTTGTGCCGACTTTTCTTGAGCAACTTCACTATTTTGATAACTAACAACTATACCTTCTATATTTTCAATTGTTGGTAAATCTAACAAGGCATAAGGTTTTACAAAGACATCTAAAATAACGGTATGAGTCTGTGCTATACTTTCTAATAATTGAATTTCTTCCGGAGTAAAACTAAAACTTTTCCACGGATTAGCATTCGAACGGTGTAAACCGACAATGACCGTGTTGTAACTATCTAATTTACTTTTTATATAGCCATAGGTGTCCGATTTAACTTCATGAACCTTAGTGTATTTTTTTAATTCGTTTAAAAAAGGTGTACCGCTATCGTCTCCTAATTTAACATAAGCTATTGCCTTTTTATCTAAATCTCGAATAGGTAATACTTCTTTGTCATTTTTTACAACGGTTATAGCGTTTTCAAATAACTCTTCATTTAAAATATCATCCTCTAATCGATTTAAATCGGAAATAAGGTTTGTGGTATCAATGGGTTTATAATGATTTAAACCCACTTTATATTTAGCCATTAAAATTTTCTTTACCGAATACGCTAAACGTTCTTCAGTAATTTCTTTAGCATTATAAGCCTCGGTAATTTTAGCCATAGCTTTTGGCACATCTTCAGAAATCAATAATATATCGTTTCCAGCTAAAAAGGCCGCTAAATCTATATCGCCCGGACTACTAAAATTAGCAACTCCTTTCATTTCTAGAGCATCGGTAAAAATTAATCCTTCGAAACCCATTTTTTCTTTAAGTAAATCGGTAATGATAGCTTTTGATAAGGAGGATGGAAAATCTGGTTTAGGCTCTAAACTCGGGACATTTAAATGTGCCACCATAACACTTTCCATTCCGTTTTTAATCAAAGTTTTATACGGATAAAGTTCTATAGAGTCTATACGTTTTTCTGTAAAAGTAATTGTTGGCAACGCTTTATGAGAATCAGTTTCTGTATCGCCATGACCAGGAAAATGCTTCCCAGTAGCCATTACGCCAGCACTCTGCAAACCTTTCATAAAAGCCAAAGCATGTGCCGTTACTTCTTCGCGATTTTCTCCAAACGAACGGTTTCCTATTATAGGGTTATTTGGATTTGTATTGATGTCTACATCTGGACCGAAATTAAAATGTATTCCTAAACGTTTACAGTGTTCACCAATATGCTTCCCCGCTTTCTCCACTAAATACTTGTCTTTAATAGCGCCCAAAGTCATGTTCCACGGAAATGCATAGGTAGAATCTAACCGCATGCTTAAACCCCATTCAGCGTCCATACTCATAAGCATAGGAACTTTAGACAGGCCTTGGTAAGTATTACTTAATTTAGCTAATTTTTCGGGTCCACCCTTAGAAAATATGATACCGCCAATATGATTATTTTTAATAAGGGCCTTAATGCCATCTACATCTTTTGTATTTGCAGATGTCATGGCGCGAACCATAAATAATTGTCCAATTTTTTCTTGAAGGGACAAACCATTATATATACTATCTACCCATTTTTTTTGACCTAAAGCGTCTTTTGTAACTAAAGGATTATTGGGATTTTGACTATAAGAAAAATGAATACTAAAAAATATAAGGGATATATATAAAATATTGCGCATGAATAAATCAATTTGATTGTAAATACATTATTTACGATAAATAAGTAGGCAAAATACCATATTTAATATGAAGATAAAAAGACTTTAAGATAGATTTATAAAGTTTTAACTTAACAGTGTAACGCGGCAAAAACATGATACTATAGAAAATCTTTTTATGTATTAATTTGGGGCTAATACATAAACACCCTTCATGTATTAAAAATAAAAGAAGGGTGTTTTATAGTGTCGATTTAGAGCTTACTCCACCAAATCGATATATCTGTCATGATAACCTAATAAATACAAAACACCATCTAATCCTATACTAGAAATAGAACTTTGTGCATTATCCTTAACTTTTGGTTTGGCATGAAAAGCAATACCTAAGCCAGCAAGATTTAACATGGGTAAATCGTTAGCACCATCTCCAACAGCAATGGTTTGACTAATATTGATACCTTCTAAATTGGCAATCTCTTGAAGATACTCTGCCTTTTTATTACCATCTACTATATCGCCAAGATACCCTCCTGTAAGTTTACCATCTACAATTTCTAATTGATTAGCAAAGACATAATCTATGCCTAATTCCTTTTGTAAATAATATCCGAAATAGGTAAAACCTCCAGAAAGGATTGCTGTTTTAAATCCGTAATTTTTTAAAGTGTCTATTAGTCGGCGAGCTCCTTTCGTGATTGGTAAATTTACAGCGACTTCTTGTAACACATCTTCACTCAATCCTTTTAAAAGTTTCATCCGGCGTTTAAAACTTTCATTGAAATCTATTTCGCCTTGCATAGCAGATTCTGTAATGGCTTTAACTTCTGCTCCAACACCTGCTAATTCGGCTAACTCATCGATTACTTCGGTTTGAATTAAAGTAGAATCCATATCAAAACAAACTAAACGTCTGTTTCTTCTATAAATATTATCTTCTTGGAAGGCGATATCGACATCTAAATCCCGTGAAATTTGCATGAACTTTGCTGTAAGTTCAGACTTATCATCAATTTGTCCTCTAATAGACAACTGAATTGAAGCCCTGGGATACTCTTCTTCTTTTACTAAAGATAAACGTCCTGTAAGTCGTTTAATAGCATCGATGTTTAAGTTTTTATCTGAGATCACTTTTGTAACTTCCGAAATTTGTTCGGCTGCTAATTTCTCTCCTAGAATCGTTATTATATAACGATCTTTTCCTTGTAATTTCACCCATTTTTCGTACCCATCCAATGTAATTGGAGTAAATTTGGCCGTAATGCCAAGTTCGTAAGCTTTAAATAATAAATCTTTTAAAACAGCTGCAGATTTTTTCTTTGATTGTATTTCAAATAAAATTCCTAGCGATAAGGTATCGTGTATATTGGCCTGACCAATATCTAAAACTTTGGCACCGTATTGTGCTAAAACACCCGTTAAGCTAGAAGTTAGACCTGGTTTATCTTGTCCTGAAATGTTTAATAAGATAATCTCATTATTCATAATGTTGTAAATATCTTTTAAAGTTGAAAAAATGATGCACTAAGGTTTAATAGCACATGTTTATGATTGATAGCTGTAGTATGTTGAAAATAATGTTTGGAAAACATTTTTAATA
Organism: Formosa haliotis; assembly: GCF_001685485.1. Lineage (NCBI taxonomy): Bacteria > Pseudomonadati > Bacteroidota > Flavobacteriia > Flavobacteriales > Flavobacteriaceae > Formosa > Formosa haliotis. The sequence goes on from NZ_BDEL01000001.1 coordinate 537,509, forward strand.
GATTATTTAAGAAATCTATTGTGCCAACTGTCGCTAGCAGGCACTTCCCAATTCTCTTTGTATTCAGCAATATTATTTACCAAATTATTAAAAACTATGGTATTTTTAGATACGGCTTTGTCTTTAGCCATCTTTCTAAATTCAGTTAAAGTTTTGTAGGCAACAAATTCCCCTTGCTTGTAAGAAACATTCATTTTGTCTAGTAAATCTACATTATACTCTTTTTCTAATTGCTGAATAAAATGTACCGAAGCATCTAAAGAACATCCCGATGCTTTGTTGATGTCTTGATTTAACCCGATTACAATAAAACGCTTATATTTAATGTCGTAGCCTGCACTTAAGTCGGCACCATGGGCAGTCCAGTTTTCTAAAAACACTTCTATTTTAGATTTTATTTCGTCTAATTCTTGGTCTGAAAATGAACGATTGGCTTGGTATATCCAAACTTTTGAAGTTTCTGGTAATGTATTAAAATCTACTAACATGGTTTAATTCTATATTTTAATTAGTGATGATTTTTGAAATTAATCTCAAAAAATACACCTCAAATAAATCTTGTTTTTTCTGATTGAAATTCTGAAAGGATTCTTGTTTAAATAGTATAACCTAATCCTATTTGTGTTTACAAATCTTGGGCATTAGCAATAAGTTCGGCTATATCCATTACATCTACTTCGGCTTCCTTATCTTTGGCTTTAACACCATCGGTCATCATGGTATTACAAAACGGACATCCAGCCGCGATAATATCTGGCTTTACCTCTATAGCTTGTTCTGTGCGTTCTACATTTACTTCTTTATCCCCTTTTTCGGCATCTTTAAACATTTGCGCACCACCTGCTCCACAACATAAACCTTTGCTTTTACAGTTTTTCATTTCGACCAATTCGGCTTCTAACTTCTGAATTAAATCGCGTGGCGCTTCATACACATTATTAGCACGTCCTAAATAACACGGATCGTGAAAGGTAATGCGCTTCCCTTTATATTGGCCGCCTTCAATAGTTAATTTCCCTTCGTCTAAAAGCGATTTTAAGAATTGCGTATGGTGCATCACTTCGTAATGTCCGCCCAATTCTGGATATTCATTTTTAATGGTATTAAAGCAATGCGGACATGCGGTTACAATTTTTTTAACCTCGTAAGCATTTAAAACTTCTATATTAGTTACCGCTTGCATTTGAAATAAAAACTCGTTTCCAGCACGTTTTGCAGGATCTCCAGTACAACTTTCTTCTGTACCCAAAACTGCAAAATCTACTTTTGCTTTGTTTAATAATTTTACAAATGCTTTAGTAATTTTCTTAGCTCTATCATCAAAACTTCCGGCACAACCTACCCAAAATAAGACATCGGGTTGTTTGCCTTGAGCCATATATTCTGCCATAGTTGGCACTTTTAGTAATTCGCTCATGTTCTATTTTGATTTTGTGTATTTATTAACTTTAAGCATATTAAAACCTATTCGTCTTTCCAGTTTAAACGATCCATTTGGTTGTAAGGCCAAGGTGCACCGTTATTTTCTATGTTTGTCATCATGTTATTTAGTTCTGCTGGGGCAGCCGATTGCTCCATTACTAAATACCGTCTCATATCTATAATTATGGATAAGGGATCTATACTAACCGGACAAGCTTGTACACAAGCATTACACGAGGTACATGCCCAAAGCTCTTCGTTAGTAATATAATCGCCTAATAATTGTTTTCCGTCGTCTTTAAATTCACCATTATTTGCATCTATATTTTTCCCGACTTCTTCCAGACGATCTCTGGTATCCATCATAATTTTACGTGGCGATAATTTTTTACCCGTTTGGTTGGCCGGACATTCGTCTGTACATCGTCCGCATTCCGTACAGGTATAAGCATTTAATAACTGTACCCAATTTAAATCTTGTACGTCGCTCGCTCCAAATTTAGCTACATCATCTGTTCCCGATTCATCTTCTGCAGGGGCTGCAAATGGATCGGCATCGGGATCCATCATCATTTTAACCTCTTTGGTTACAGCCTCTAAATTATCTAATTGCCCTTTTGGTTTTACTTTACCGTAATAGGTATTTGGAAAGGCTAAAAGAATATGTAAATGTTTAGAAAAATATAAATAATTAAGAAAGATTAAAATACCAACAATATGTAACCACCACGCACCACGCTCGATAATATGAAGCGTGCCTTCCGACATATTACTAAATAAAGGTGCAATAAATTGACTTATAACATTTCCATTATTCATAGCTTGAAAATGTACATCTGTGGCATTCATCACTAAAAATAAGGTCATTAAAATCATTTCAAAATAAAGGATGATATTACCATCACTTTTTGGCCAACCTTTCATTTCAGATTTCCAAAATCGTTTTAGCTTAATTATATTCCTACGAATCCAAAATATAATAACCGATACAAAAACTAGTAAGGCCAAAATTTCGAAGGATCCTATTAAAAACCCATAAAAACCACCCATAGCAGAGAATATACGGTGGGTTCCGAAAAGGCCATCAATAATAATTTCTAGAACTTCAATATTTATAATTACAAAACCAACATATACAATAATGTGTAAAAATCCAGCAATAGGGCGACGTACCATTTTGCTCTGCCCCAAAGCAATCCGGGTCATATTTTGCCAGCGTTGCGAGGTATTATCACTGACATCTACATCGTGGCCTAGTTTAATATTTCGGATTAATTTTTTTACATTTTTTGCAAAATAACCTATCCCTGCTATTAAAATTAATGCAAATAATATGTTAGGAAGTATACTCATAGTTTAGTTAGTTGTTGGCGATTGCACGTCTACGTTTAAACCATTATCCTCTACTTGATTTTCTTCAGCATCAAACTTACCTGGTCTTTTTCCGAATAGAGAGAAGTGAACATAACGTTTCGGATTTAACTTCATATCCTGTAATAATTGCTCTAATTGTAAAGATGCTCCTTCTATATTGTTATATAACTGATCGTCTTTTAATAATTTCCCAATAGAGCCTTTTCCGCTATTTACATCGGCCAATACGCCATTAAATGTATTTAAGGTATGTTCTAACTTAACCACCACACCAGATATATTAGACGCTGCTAAAGAATCTGTTAATTCTGAAATATGTGACGAAGCATTGTTTAAATTAGATAAGGTACTTTTAATATTATCTTTATTATCTACTAAAATACCGTTTAAAGAATTTGAAGTCGATTTAAAGGAAGACATGGTTTGGTCTAAAGAAGCGATAGCATGTTTTAAAGAGGCTTTAGTGTCTTCGTCGAAAATACTATTTACATTTAAAAGTAATGAATCTGCATTGTGTGTTAATGATTCTATCTTTTCTTGAAGCGGGGCTAACTTTTCGCCAACTATATCTGTTAAGCCTGATTTTCTTCCTGCTACTAAATAATCTTGATCTTTTGCTAAACCGGCATTATCGAAAACAGGGATGATAGCAATGGCTTTACCTCCTATTAAACTCGTGTCGTATAATTCGGCCTTACTATTTTTAGAAAAAGTATAATCGTTATCTACTACTAAGGTTACCAATAAATTGGTAGTTCCGTCTTCTAACAACTTTATATCTTTAACCTTCCCAACATTTAAACCACTTATAGTAACAGGAGTAGATGGTGTTAAACCTTCAACATTATCATAAACAACATAAAATGTTCTTGATGATGAGAATAAGTTTTCGCCTTTTAAAAAATTAAAACCGAATATAAAAAATATGATACCAGCTATAACTAGGATAGCTACTTTTACTTCTTGCGTTATTTTCAAAGCTATGTTTTTAGTTTATAAACAAAATTAGAAATAATAAAATTAGAATACACTTAATTTGATGTAGTTTTTAGCACTTTATCTAAAAGCACTTGCTCTCCATTTTTAAAAGCAACAATAAAACTAGTGTCAAATCCTTTAGATTTGGCCCGAGATAATAGGCTTTTTATTTCAGCGTAATCTGAGGAATTTCCGTAATAATATTTATACATCTTACCTACTTTATCTCTAGAAATCGGACTTAAGCCACTAAAATTAAAGGGTTTCGTTTCTAGTTTTTTTGAACTAGCCGCTATTTGAACTTTAAATTCTACATCATCATACACTTCGGAAGTGCGTTTTTCTAACACAACACTTTCCTTTTTCGGGGCGCCAATATTTTCTCCTACATTTAAGTCTAACGATCTTTTGTATTCTAATATAGCGTCTTCAATTGCTTGCGAGATTTCTGCCTGCCCTTTCGATGAGTTCAAATAATGCCCTTCTTCTTTATTAGTAATAAATCCAGTTTCTATAAGTACACTTGGCATATAGGTGTTATGCATTACCCATAAACTTGCTTGTTTTACTCCTCTACTTTTACGTTTAAGATTGTTCGCAAAATTATGTTCTATCATACCTGCAAGCAGAATACTATGATCTATATAATCTTCCTGCATTAAAGTTAGTCCGATTAACGACTCTGGTGCATTCGGATTGAATCCGTCGTAATGCTTTTCATAATCGTCCTCTAAAAGAATTACTTCGTTTTCCTCTTTAGCAACATCAAAATTTCGTTTGGTATTGGCAACCCCTACCACATAAGTTTCAGTTCCAGAAGCTTGAGAGTGGTGGGCATTACAGTGTACCGAAACAAATAAATCGGCATCGGCCTGATTTGCAATTTTTGCTCGTCCTCTTAGCGTTACAAACACATCGGTTTTACGCGTATAAATAACTTTTATATCGGGATTCTTTTCTAGTGCTGCTCCAATTTTTAAAACTATCTTTAGAGCAACATCTTTCTCTGTAAATCCATATTTTGTAGGCTTCCCAGGATCGTGTCCACCATGACCAGCATCTAATACAACAACAAATTTATTGGTATTAGGTTCATTATCATTGGTAAAAGATGTTAGAACGGTTACACATACAATACATAAGAAAAGTAACAAGAATTTCGTTTTCATATAGACTATAACACTTAAGGCTTCTGTTTATTATTAAATTTTAGTGAATATTATTCAATCACAAAAAAATATATGTAATTTTGACTTTTTTAATCAGCAATATACACTTTACAAAAATACATTTAAAAGCATTGCGTACAAACTACTTTCAAATACTTTTAGCTTTAAGTTTTACAGTGCTTATCAACACTAATAGCTTTTCTCAAGACCTGCCACAAACCGTTAAGGTAATTAAACCAAATACACCAAACACCCCTTTAATTACTATAGATAGTTTAGCCGTTCGTGAAATTACAGAACAAGCGCAAGACACCACTAAACTTGATAGTGTCTTTATTCAAAAAGAATTTTTAACTAATATCGTAAAATATAGCGCTAAAGACTACTCTTCTTTTAACCGCTTAGAGCAAAAATTATATTTATATAATGAAGCCGAAGTAGATTATGAAGACATGAATATTAAAGCAGGCTCTATTGTAATAGACTATAGTAAAAACGAAGTGTATGCAGGAAGAATTCCAGATTCAACGGGAGCGTTAACACAAAAGCCTGTATTTACACAGGGCGCAAGTGTGGTAGAACCCGATTCAATTCGTTTTAATTTTGATACGCAAAAAGCATTAATTTTTAATTCGAAAACCGAGCAAAGCGGATTTCATATTATTGCGCCTGTAGTAAAAAAGGAAAGCGATTCGGTTATATTTATGGCTAAAGCAAAATTTACAACTTCGCAGAATACCGAAAACCCGGAATATTATTTTAAAGCGAGTAAGATTAAATTTGTACCAGACAAAAAAATTGTAGTTGGTCCCACAAATATGGTAATTGCCAATGTGCCTACTCCTATTGCCGTGCCTTTTGGTTTTTTCCCTTTATCAGACAAGCAAACGTCGGGAATTATAATTCCTAGTTTTGGAGAAGAAAGTAACCGTGGGTATTTCTTGCAAAATGGTGGATACTACTTTGCCGTAAGCGATTATGCCGATTTAACCCTTTTAGCCGATTATTATACCAATGGAAGTTACGGATTTAGGGCAGAGAGTAATTATGCTTTTAAGTATAAATTTAGAGGAAACGTTGGGTTTAGATTCGAAAGTTTAATTAATAGCGAAAAAGGATTCCCAGATTACTCAAAATCTACAGTTTATAACTTAAGGTGGTCTCATAGTCAAGATGCAAAATCGAATCCTACCTCCCGATTTTCGGCATCTGTGAACTTAGGTAGTAGCTCGTATTATAGAGAATCTATAAACCAAATTAACACCGGGAATTTTTTAAATAATACCTTATCATCATCTGTTTCGTATTCTAAATCGTTTACGGGAGAACCTCAAGTTAATTTAAGTGTAACGGCAACGCACTCTCAAAATACCCAAACAGAACAGATAAACATGACCTTACCAACATTTCAAGGAAGTGTAAGTAGAATGTTTCCATTTGCTCCAAAAACAGGTACTAAAAAAGGGATTATTCATAATTTAAATTTACAGTATAGTGTACGTGCCGAAAATCAGATAGAAACTACAGATTCTTTATTTTTTAAACCCCAGATGTTTGATGATGCAAGAGCAGGTATACAGCAATCAGTTCCAATAAGTACAAATTTTAAACTTTTTAAACACTTTAGTTTAAGTGCTGGAACGAATTATCAAGAAAATTGGACGTTTAAAACCGTAAATAAATATTTCGACGAAGATACCGATGAAGTGATTACCGAAACTGTAAATGGATTTGATTCGTTTAGAACCTACAATTTCAATACAAGTTTAGGAACCACTATTTATGGAATGTTCGACTTTAAAAAACCTGGTAAAGACCCAAAAATACAAGCAATAAGGCATGTTATGCGTCCTTCCATAAGTTATAACATAAATCCGTCGTTCGATCAATATTACGACACTTATGACGTAATTTCTGCCGATGGAATCACCCAAGACACATATACGAGATTCGAGGAATCTTTATTTGGCGCACCTAACCAAAACTTCTCGTCCTCTTTAGGTTTATCGTTAGCAAACAATTTCGAAGCCAAAGTAAAAGATAGAGATAGTACGTCTACCGAACCCAAAAAAATCATGTTACTTAATAACCTGAATTTTTCTACAGCCTATAATTTTGCAGGAGACTCTCTACAATGGAGTCCTGTAAGAGTATCTGGTGGGACACAGATTCTTAATAATAAAATGAATATAAATTTTGGTGCCACTTTAGATCCGTATGCTCTAGACAATAACAATAGAAAAATCGATGTTTATAACATTAAAAATAATGGAAGTCTATTTAGATTAACCAGTGCTAATATGACGGTGAGTTATTCCTTATCTAGCAAAATGTTTAGTGGTGAAGCAGAGGATAAAAATGACCGCGGTATCCAGGAAAATCTAAGAGGTGGTGGACGAGATGACGATTTATTTGGTCGATCTCAAGATTTTTCTGATCAGAGTTTTTTCGATAATGAAGATGAAGAAGAGAAGGAAGAAAAGGACACCGAATTTTATAAGTTTAAAATCCCTTGGACACTCAATTTGGCCTATGCCGTGAATTATGCGAATTCGGCTAGGCAGAACGAAATCTCATCGCATTCCTTAATGTTTTCTGGAGATGTAGAACTCTCTCCGCGATGGAGTGTTGGGGCATCTTCAGGTTACGATTTTAAAAACATGGGATTCACCTATACACAACTACGATTTGAACGCGATTTATTAAGTTGGCGTATGAATTTTAGCTGGGTACCTTTTAGCACGCGAAAATCGTGGTATTTCTTTATTGGAATTAAATCGAGTATTTTAAAAGATCTTAAATACGATAAACGTTTACAACCAGATCAACAACTTTAAAACATAACATATGAAAACGATTATTACAACCCCTAATGCTCCTGCTCCTATCGGTCCGTATAACCAAGCTATCTTAAAAAATGGTATGCTATATGCCTCTGGACAAATTGCGATTCACCCATCTACTAGCGAATTGGTTTTAGATGATATTCAGATAGAGACCAAACAAGTTATGGAAAACATAAAAGGGATTCTAGAAGCTGCCGATATGACGTTTAATGATATTATTAAAACTTCTATCTTTATTAGCGATATGCATAATTTTGCTCAAATAAACGAGGTGTACGCCACCTATTTTGATGAAGCTACAGCGCCAGCAAGGGAAACTGTAGAAGTCGCAAACTTGCCAAAATTTGTAAATGTTGAAATAAGTTTTATCGCATCAAAATAAACAATATTTCTTAACCTTATAGGTCCAAACTAATTAACACTATTCGTTAAAGTTTGGGCTATTTTTTTTATTCTACTTTTTCAAACAAAACTTAAAATGTACTTTTATAACAAACAAAAACACTTACGGTATGCGCATTGAAAATGAAATAAAATTAGGCTTTAAAGATGTTATGATTCGCCCAAAACGATCTACTTTAAAAAGTAGATCTCAAGTAAGTTTAGAACGTGAATTTACATTCTTACACAGCAAAACTAAATGGACAGGCGTACCAATTATGGCTGCTAATATGGATACGGTCGGAACTTTTACACTTGCCCTAGCGCTAGCCGAGCAAAACTTATTTACAGCTATTCATAAACATTATACCCTAGAAGATTGGGACCGATTTTTAGATCAAGCTCCTGAAAACATCGAGAATTATATAGCCGTAAGTACGGGTACTGGAAAACAAGATAGCGAAAAACTAAAAGTTATTTTTGAAAAACATCCCAACCTGAGATTTATCTGTATTGATGTGGCTAATGGCTATTCAGAGCATTTTGTGAAATTTGTAGAATATACTCGAGCTCAATTCCCAGATAAAGTGATTATAGCTGGAAATGTGGTCACCGGAGAAATGGTAGAAGAACTTTTATTATCTGGTGCAGATATTGTAAAAGTAGGAATTGGCCCAGGATCGGTGTGTACGACCCGTGTAAAAACAGGTGTTGGATATCCTCAATTATCGGCAATTATAGAATGTGCTGATGCAGCTCACGGATTAGGTGGACAAATAATTAGTGACGGTGGATGCGCTGTTCCTGGCGATGTATCGAAAGCTTTTGGTGCTGGAGCAGATTTTGTAATGCTTGGTGGTATGTTAGCGGGCCATTCAGAAAGTGGTGGGGAATTAATTGAACGCGAAGGCAAACAATTCAAGAAATTCTACGGTATGAGCAGCGAAACGGCTATGGATAAATATGTTGGAGGAGTTGCAGAATATAGAGCTAGCGAAGGAAAAACAGTTGAAGTTCCTTATCGCGGCGATGTTAATAATACCCTACAAGATATTTTAGGAGGTTTAAGGAGTACCTGTACCTATGTAGGCGCACAACGCTTAAAAGAACTTACAAAACGGACGACGTTTATTCGTGTAGCGGAACAAGAAAATAAAGTTTATACAGAATAATCACTATCTAAACTTTCTAAAAACAAAAAGAGGCTGTCGAAAAAGTTGAGTTTTTGTCATTCTGAAATAAATTCAGAAAGACGGATTTCAAAACTTTTTAAACAGCCTCTTTTATATTATGTTTTATAGACCAGAGTTTGGTTAATACTCCACAATTTTGTCTACAACCAATTGTCTCATATTTTCGCCATCTTCCAGTTTATACTGAATTTGTCTTGTCTTTCCTGTAGGCGCATTATTTTCGTAAATCGGGAAACGTTGTACAAAAGTACCTTCTACCATCGCGAATTCATCATGACCATTATAGCCTTTACTAGCTTCTGCATTATCTGAAACATTAGGAATATTAAACTGGCTCATAGACTTACCATTGTTTACAGAAATTCCAATAGCTTCTCCTTTTGCATTCGAACCTGTTTTGGTATAAATTATTACCTCAGGAAAAGAATCATTATTTAAATCATCCATTTCAACATTAGTAATTTCTCCATGAATTGGATAAGTTTGCGGATCTGAAACGTCTGTTAAGCCTATTGGTGTTACACTTACTTCTCCCCCATTTTCTTCAATAATAAATGTATAGTCTCCTTGTGTAACAGATTTAACATATCCCGTTTTATCAATTTGACTTGCATCTAAATCACCATTTAGTTTTGTATATGTTCCTGCTAAATTTGCACCACCAGAACAATAATACGCTAAACCATCTTTATCAGATTCTGGATCTGTACCTATAGTCACGGAATCATCTTTAAAAGAGAATACTATGGTAAATCCGTTTTCGTAAACTTTCAATGTGTTTTCATCACTTACGTTCCCAATAGCATCAAAAGAACAGGTTGCTCTTTTTTTATCCCCTCTAGAACGAACAGATAGTTTCACTTTAAAATCGTCTATAGGTTTTACAATTACTGCAACCCAATCGTAGCCTTCATCTTTTTTGGCATAATCACTATCTACGTAATTTCCGTAATGCGACGTGTTGAATTTAGATTCAGAAGGTGGTGTTTGTTCTTCTATTTCGGTAGTTTTTAATTGTCCTTTGGCAATTGTCTCGTCGCCTTTGGCCCAAGTAAATTCACTGCCTTTAGTCCACAAAACATATCCGTCTTCCCCCTGATACTTTATTCCACTAGCACTTTCTACTCGCTGCAACGCATAGTCTTTATTGGCGTTAGAATCATGAACTGTTATTTTTCCATCATCACTTCCTGGATTAGCTATCACCACGTATTCATTGGCATTATCGCTAGATACAAAAATAGTGGACGAGTTGGAATCTGCTAATTCTAAAGCAGATGCAGTACTTTTTTTAGAATCATTGCAAGACATTAAACTTAAGGATAAACAAACTGCACTTGCAATAATAAAAGGTTTATTCAGACGAATCATAAGTATTGTTTTTATAAATAATGAATTAATAAATTTAGTTAAAAAATAAATATTGAAGCTTAAAAAATTAAGAAGAATTATAAAAAGTCAGTAGGAAAATTAAATTTCTTCTGAAGACAACCCAAGATAGGACTTAATTTAGAAGTGCATATAGAGTCTAAAAATTTAATTCATTTTTGTACTTTAAATTCTAAATTCCGGTTCACTCATTTAAACTATTACTAAAAAAATCTCAGATTAATTTTAAACCTGAGATTTTAAAAGTTATATATTTTATGAGATAATCTATGCTATATCTAAATAGGATCAAGGAGATAAACGCTCTTTTTTCCAATCGTAATCTTCTTGAAGTTTATAACGGATTCTATCATGTAAGCGGTTTGGTCTGCCTTGCCAAAATTCTAATTCTACAGGTCGTACTATAAATCCGCCCCAATAATCAGGTCTTAAAATTTCTTTACCTTCATACTCGTCTTCTAAAACTTTTAATTTAGAATCTAAATACTCTCTGCTCTCAACCACTTCACTTTGATGAGATACTATAGCTCCAAGCTGACTCCCGCGAGGGCGAGATTCAAAATAGCCATCGCTCATATTGGCTGGAATTTTTTCTGCTACACCTTTAATAATGATTTGACGTTCGGCTTTTGGCCAGAAAAACGATAAACACACATTGGGGTTCGCCAAAATAGCTTTCCCTTTTTCACTTTCGTAATTGGTATAAAAAATAAAGCCTTCGTACGTATAGCGTTTTAAAAGTACCACACGACTTTTAGGAAATCCGTCTAAACCAATGGTAGACACTGTCATGGCATTTGTTTCGTCCTCTAAGAAATGCTGATCGACTTCTAAAAACCAACTTCTAAAAAGTTCTAAGGGATTTTCTGGAGTGTCTTCTGCGAGAAGTTCTCGCTTTTCGTAAACCTTTCTGTAATTGCTTAAATCTTGTTCTTCCATAGCCTTAAACGCTTTACAAGTTATATATTAAATACTTTACCCACTTCTGCTAATTCTACGGCGTCGTACACTTCTTGTGCTTCAAATTTAAATTCATTTAAATCGTCGTAGCGTGTAGAAAAATGCCCTAGAATAAGCTGCTTTGCATTGGCAAGTTTAGCTATTTTAGCAGCTTGTTTTGCAGTACAATGCTTTGTTGGCTCGGCATTTTTTCCGTGTTTTTCTAAAAATGTAGATTCGTGATATAAAGCATCTACATCTTTTATTAAAGGTACGATGCTTTCTGTATACACAGTGTCACTACAAAAAGCATAACTTTTAGGAGGCGTTGGCGCTTTTGTTACACTTTCGTTTTTAACTAAAACTCCGGCTTCGTTATAAACATCGGCGCCTTGTTTTAGTTTTCTGTAATACGCCACATCGATATCATCGTTTAAAATGGCATTCATATCGAGTTTGCGTTCACCTACTTTTTCTTTAAATAAAAATCCGTTAGTATAAACGCGATGTTTTAAAGGAATGGTATGTACTTCTACCTGCTCGTCTTCGTATATTAATTCTGATTCTTTAGATGTTAATTCATGAAAAACCAAGTTGAAATTAGTCCAATTCCCACCTAGTTTCATTTGAAGCGTAATCACTTCCTTTAATCCTTTAGGGCCATAAATATGTAAATCGGTTTCTCGGGTTAACAATCTAAAGGTAGATATTAAACCCACTAATCCGAAATAATGATCTCCGTGTAGATGAGAGATGAATATGTGTTTAATACGATTAAATTTAACCTTATACTTTCTGAGTTGCACCTGCGTCCCCTCTCCACAATCAATTAAAAATATCTGATTCTTAATGTCTAAAACTTGCGAGGTTTGGTGGGCATTAATACGTGGTGTTGCACTGTGACAACCAAGAATAGTTAATTGCATAGATTAAAACCCTAAATCGCGTTCCATTTCTTCCATCTCAATAATATCGTAGGCCTCTTTTAAGGTAGGTACCACAACAATTTCGTCTGGAGTTTCTGATAAATTGATTTTATCGGTTACAATTACAAAAGAATGTTTTGCTTTTCTATGATTATTAGATAATTGAAGAAACTCAATAATGTTTTCTAACGTTAGTTTATTTAATGACGATAGGTTAACAATGATATTATCGTTTTTAAATTTTGTATACGAACTTTCAATTTTCTTAACTAATTCTATAGGAGTTGCATTTTCTTGGGTCACGATAGTCGTGTTCCCTTCTGTATTTAAAATCATAAATTACTGTTTTATTTTTGAAGCTAATAAATATATTACAGCCATCCTAATTGCCACACCATTTTGTACTTGATCTAAAATTATGGCTTGTTTAGAATCGGCAACATCACTCGTAATTTCTACACCACGATTTATAGGTCCTGGATGCATAATAGTAATTTCTTTGTCTAGACTATCAAGCAACGCTTTATCTACTCCAAACTGTTGAGTATATTCTCTTGTGGATGGGAAATAACTAATATCCATACGTTCGTTTTGCACACGAAGCATATTAGCTACATCGCACCATTCTAATGCTTTACGTAAATTTGTTTCAACCTTTACTCCAAGATTATTAATGTACTTCGGAATTAATGTTTTTGGTCCACAAACCATAACATTTGCACCTTGAAGTTGTAAGGCGTATATATTTGATAGGGCAACTCTACTGTGTAAAATATCGCCTACTATAACCACATTTTTACCTTTGACATCGCCTAATCGTTCGCGTATAGAATACGAATCTAACAAGGCTTGTGTAGGATGTTCGTGGGCACCATCGCCGGCATTTACAATACTTGCCTTAACATGTTTAGAAAGAAAAACACAGGCACCAGGGTTTGGATGGCGCATAACAACCATATCTACTTTCATAGATAAAATATTGTTTACCGTATCTATTAAAGTTTCTCCTTTTTTAACTGAAGATTGTGCTGCAGAAAAATTAATAACATCTGCAGATAATCGTTTTTCTGCCAATTCGAAAGACAATTTTGTTCGGGTAGAATTTTCGAAAAACAGATTGGCAATAGTAATATCTCGAAGCGAAGGCACTTTTTTAATCGGCCTATTGATAACTTCTTTAAAATGATCGGCAGTTTCAAAAATTAACTGAATATCTTCTTTGTTAAGATATTTAATACCTAGTAAGTGGTTTACACTTAATTCGCTCATCTTAGTCTAATTATTAATTAAATACACGGCGTCTTCCCCATCTTGTTCTTGCCATTGTACTATTACTTTTTCTTTATTTATCGCATCTACTTGTCGCCCTCTATAATTAGGCTGAATTGGTAAATGTCTACTAAAACGTCTGTCTATTAACGTTAAAAGTTCTATTTCTTCTGGTCTTCCAAAAGATTGTATTGCAGTAAGGGCTGCACGTATACTACGGCCAGTATATAACACGTCGTCTATAAACACGACATTTTTATTTTCTACTACAAAATTTATTTCGGTGGTATTGGCCTCCAGAGGTTTGTCGCTTCTTCTAAAATCGTCACGATAAAAGGTAATATCTAACAGACCTAGTTTAAGATCTTTAATTTTATAATCGTCTTTTAAAATTTGAGCTAACCGCAGTGCTAGAAATTTTCCTCGAGGTTGTAATCCTATTAAAACGGTATTTGAAAAATCGTTATGTTTTTCAATAAGTTGACAAGCCAATCGATGAAGAATGATGTTTACCTCTGTGGCGTTAAGTAACACTTTTTGACTCATATTGTTTTCAAACATATTTGCTAAACAAAGGTAAGGTAAAATTTTAATAATTGGGATTGCCTTAGAAACAAAACATAAAAAAGCCTTCCAAAATATGGAAGGCTTTTAAGTTATAAACAGTTAGAAAAAAATTATTTTCCTTCCATTTTATCTTTAAGAGCTTGTAAAGCATCGTTAGCATCACCTAAAGTTGGCTTAGCTTCTTGCGCTTGAGCAGCTACTTTTTAGCAGCAGCTTTAATATTAGCAATCTCTTCTTCTTTGAAAGTAGCTGTATGAGAAGCTACTACTCTTTTAAATTCTTTGTTGAATTCAATGATCTTAAATTCTGCAGAATCTCCTTTTCCTAATTTAGAACCATCTTCTTTCTCTAAGTGACGAGAAGGAACAAAAGCAACGATATCTTCGTTAAAGTCGATAGTAGCACCTTTATCTACAACATCTGCGATAGCAGCTGTATGTACAGTACCTACGGCGAATTCAGTTTCATACTTATCCCAAGGATTAGCAGTTGTTTGTTTGTGACCTAAAGATAATTTACGTCCTTCAACATCTAACTCAAGTACAACAACTTCTAATTTATCTCCAACAGCACAGAATTCTGATGGGTGCTTAATTTTCTTAGTCCAAGATAAATCTGAGATGTAAATTAATCCGTCGATACCTTCTTCTAATTCAACAAATACACCAAAGTTTGTAAAGTTACGTACAATACCTGTGTGCTTAGATCCTAATGGATATTTAGTTGTAATATCTGTCCATGGGTCTGGAGTTAATTGCTTAATTCCAAGAGACATTTTACGCTCTTCTCTATCTAAAGTTAAGATAACTGCTTCAACCTCGTCTCCTACAGAAACGAAATCTTGAGCTGAACGTAAGTGAGTAGACCAAGACATTTCAGAAACGTGAACTAAACCTTCAACACCTTCTGCAACTTCGATAAATGCACCGTAATCTGCGATTACAACAACTTTACCTATAACTTTGTCTCCAACTTTAACGTCTTCACCTAAAGCATCCCAAGGGTGTTTAGATAATTGTTTTAAACCTAATTGGATTCTTGATTTATCTTCATCAAAATCAAGGATTACAACGTTTAATTTTTGATCTAATTCAACAATCTCGTTAGGGTGGTTAATTCTAGACCAAGAAAGGTCTGTAATATGAATTAAACCATCTACACCACCAAGATCGATAAAGACACCGTAAGACGTAATATTTTTAACAACACCTTCTAATACTTGTCCTTTTTCTAATTGACCAATAATTTCTTTCTTTTGTTCTTCAATATCAGCTTCGATAAGCGCTTTATGAGATACAACAACGTTTTTAAATTCGTGATTAATTTTCACAACTTTAAATTCCATTGTTTTGTTTACGTACTGATCGTAATCTCTAATAGGCTTCACATCGATTTGAGAACCTGGTAAGAATGCTTCAATACCAAATACGTCAACGATCATACCACCTTTAGTTCTGCATTTTACAAAACCATTAACGATTTCACCAGTTTCGTGAGCCGCGTTAACGCGATCCCAAGCTTTAATTACACGAGCTTTTCTGTGAGATAATACTAATTGACCAGTTGCGTCTTCACGAACATCAATTAACACTTCTACTTTGTCTCCAACAGCTAGGTTTGGATTGTAACGGAATTCGTTTAAAGAAATAACACCTTCAGACTTTGCGTTAATGTCGATAATCGCATCACGATCTGTAATATGTACTACAGTTCCTTCTACAACTTCGTCATCTAAAGTGTCAACAAAATTTTCTGCTACTAATTTTTCAAATTCTTTTAATTGAGAATCTTCAACTTCATCAATACCTTCTTGGTAATTGTGCCAGTTAAAGTCTGCTAAGAATTTTTCAGGATTTGCTTGAGCTTCAGATACTTTTGGAGCCTCTACAGTTTTTGCTTCAGTTGCTTCAACTTCAGCTTGTTTTGCTTTTTCAGCCATTTAAATAAAATTAATAATGTTTGTGTTACTTTTCTATAAGGTAACCACCCACATTATGTTTTGTATCCTGTCTGTTCTTGGAAGATTTATGCGACAAACACACAGAAGTGTTATATATAATTTAGTTTCATTCCTTTTATCTTTCCAATTGTCGCTAAAAGGAGTGCAAAATTAATTATATTTTTTTAAATAGCCTAATAATTATAATTTAAATTAATCTACTGAAAACAAGCACATTAATTCTTTAAAGGAAATCCTTTAAAATGTGAGATAAGTCTTGAAGAAAATTAATATCTTGTAGTCACAAAAAATAAATTTAATATGACAGCAAAAGCAAAATATCAAGACGTACTTGATTTGGGAGAATCACTTAAAATTCAGAACGGCGATGTTTCTGAAGAAAATGGGGTTTTAAAAGTGAAAGGTATGGCTAAAACACAATACGAAAAGAACCTACTTTGGGACAAAATTAAGGCTATTGGCGGAGAACATCCTACCGACATTAAGGCTAATATTACAGTTGAAGACACTAGTGTTTTTCATAGACATATTGTAAAAAGCGGAGAAACCTTAGGAAAAATTGCCAAACAATATTATGGCGACGCTTCTAAATATCAAGCCATTTTTGAAGCTAATACAGATAAACTTAAAAATCCGGATCTTATTCATCCGAATCAAGAATTAGTGATTCCTAATTTATAAGACAAAACAATTTAAACAAGGGGCTGTTTAAAAAGTTAAATTCTCTACCACATGCTAAGTATGTGATAACATTCTAAATTACATATAGAATGAGAGTTGTTTACTTTTTGGACAGCTTTTTTTTATGCCTTTAAAATAGTTTGAACCTGCTGTAATATAAAGTCTAATTGTTCTTGTATGGTTAAATTAGAATTATCTATAGCAATGGCATCTTCTGCTTTATATAAAGGTGAATCTTTACGCGTGCTATCTAAATGATCGCGTTTTTGTACATTTTCTAAAACATCCTGATATGAAACTGTTTCTCCACGGTCTGACAATTCTTTAAATCGTCTTGCCGCTCGTGTATCGGCCGAAGCTGACATAAAAATTTTAAGTTCGGCATCTGGAAATACTACAGTTCCAATATCACGGCCATCCATAACAACCGCTTTATGTTTCCCTATTTCTTTTTGAATTTTAACCAATTGCGCACGAACTTCAGGAATCGCAGCAATGGTACTCACCAAATTTGAAACCTCTAAGGTTCTTATATCTCGCTCAATGTTTTCGTCGTTTAAATAGACTTCTGCAAAACCCAATTCGTCATTAAACTTAAATGATACTTTTGCATTGGGTAGTTCTGCAATTAGCTTGTCTTTAGAGAAATGATTGTTAGAAATCATATCATTTTGCATAGCAAAAAAAGTAATAGCCCGATACATGGCTCCAGAATCTACATACACATAACCCAAGGCTTTAGCGACTAACTTAGCAACTGTGCTTTTTCCTGTAGATGAAAATCCATCAATAGCAATCGTAATTTGTTTCATTATTTTAAGTCTATATTAATTCCGAAAAAGCTAGAACTCGCTGCACTAGAGTATCTGGCATAGGTATAACTAAATCGCATTCTATTCATTTTAATTCCAATTCCAGCAGAAAGTCCAGAGAAATTTCTTTCATCAACAATACGTAGCTCCTCACCTCTTCTAAAACTGTATCCCAATCGGATATTAAATCCGCTATCTGGAAAAAGCTCTGCACCTACAATGGTATGTCGAAACACATTTTTTAAAAACCCGACATCTTCAGAAGTTTGATTGCCTTCTAAATCGGTTTCATCGCGGGCAGGATTAGCGACCGCAATAGGCCATTGTTGTAAATTCTCGAAAGTTACATGCCAACGGATGGGTACGTTTTCTAATTTTTGAGAGAATCCTAAATCAATTTCTAAAGGTAATGGCTCATGCTGCCCAGCGTAAGTGGTAATTTGAGTTCCTAAATTTCTCACCACCAGAGCTGCATTAAAATCAATATCTTCATTGATATAAATTACACCAAAATCGAAGGCTGCTCCAAACGACGTGTATTGCTCTAATTTAGACGTGATTAGTTTTAAATTAGCGCCTACATAAAAGTCTGAAATCCCTACTCGTAACGCGTAACCTAAAGATAACGCAGATTCTCCTCCGCTAAACTCTCCAGTTTCATTTCCATCTTCATCATAGCCGTCAAACTGACCATAATTAACGTATGTAACACCAGCATGAAAGGTTTGTCTACGTCTGTCGTAAGTATGAGCAAACGCCGCCGTACCATAACTAATTACACCTAAATGACTGGTGTAATTTAAGGCTAACTGATTATCCATTTCATAATTAATAGTCGCCGGGTTGTATAAGGCTTGGGTAACATCGTAATCGACATTGGTAATCACTTTTCCCCCTAAAGCTGCTTGTCGTGGCGAAGACACTAAATTTAAGAATTGGTAAGTCGATTCGCCTCCCAATTGAGCAGACGCCACATAACTACAACAACCCATAAAAAATAATGCTAATTTTCGCCTCATACGGATGCAAATTAAATAAATCTTAAGTTTAAAACGCCTATTTCTTAATTATATTTTTAGGGATTTACAATGTTTTGTAATTGTTGACTTTACCTTCGAAAAACAAAAAATGCATCAAAAACAAAGTTGTTTTATGATGCATTTAAAAGTTTAAGATTATATTTTAAACTAAAATTATAAGGTTTTAGCGTTTTTTACTTTCTCCTTTGTAAGTGCAATTTTCAAGACATCGCTCATCTCGGAAACATAATGGAACGTTAATCCTTTTAAATATTCTGGTTTTATTTCTTCAATATCTCTTCTATTATCCTCACACAGCATAATTTCTTTGATACGTGCACGTTTAGCCGCAAGAATTTTTTCTTTAATTCCGCCAACAGGTAATACTTTACCACGAAGTGTAATCTCGCCTGTCATAGCTAAACTTTTCTTTACTTTTCGTTGTGTAAATAAAGACACTAAAGAAGTTAACATGGTAACCCCAGCACTTGGCCCATCTTTAGGCGTTGCTCCTTCTGGTACGTGAATATGTACATTATATTTATCGAATACATCCGGATTTAAATCTAGTTCCTCTGCATTTGCTTTTATATACTCCATAGCAATGGTTGCAGATTCCTTCATTACTTTTCCTAAGTTTCCGGTAATGGTTAAATTTCCTTTTCCTTTAGAAAGTATAGATTCTATAAATAAAATATCTCCACCAACACGTGTCCAAGCTAAGCCTGTAACCACACCAGCAACATTGTTATTTTCGTATTTATCGCGTTCTAATTTTGGTCCGCCTAATACTTCAATAATATCTTCGTTGGTTACTTTTATATTATAGGTCTCCTCCATGGCAATATTTTTTGCCGCATGACGTACCATTTTGGCAATTTGCTTTTCTAGGCCACGAACTCCAGATTCTCTGGTATAACCTTCAACTATTTTCTCTAGTTGTGCTTTAGCAATTTTTAAATCTTTATCGCTTAAACCGTGTTCTTTTAACTGCTTTGGCACCAAATGGCGTTTAGCAATCTCCACCTTCTCTTCTATAGTATAACCAGTAACATTAATAACTTCCATACGGTCTAATAATGCCGGTTGTATAGTATTTAAACTGTTAGAGGTCGCTACAAACATCACCTTAGATAAATCGTAGCCTAATTCAAGGAAATTATCGTGAAACTCGCTATTTTGCTCCGGATCTAATACTTCTAATAAGGCAGAAGATGGATCTCCTTGATTAGAATTCGACAATTTATCTATTTCGTCTAATACAAATACCGGATTAGAAGTCCCTGCCTTTTTAAGACTCTGAATAATACGTCCTGGCATAGCCCCTATATAGGTTTTTCTATGTCCGCGAATTTCTGCTTCATCGCGTAATCCACCTAAAGATACGCGTACATACTCTCTTCCTAAGGCCTCGGCAATCGACTTTCCTAAAGAAGTCTTACCAACTCCTGGAGGTCCGTAAAGACATAAAATTGGAGATTTCATATCGTTACGTAATTTTAATACCGCTAAGTATTCTATAATACGACGTTTTACATCCTCTAAACCGTAATGATCGCGATCTAGAATACGTTGTGCACGTTTTAAATCGAATTTATCTTTACTAAATTTCTCCCAGGGTAAATCTAGAAACAAATCTAAATAATTACGCTGAATAGAATATTCGGCCACTTGCGGATTCATACGTTGCATTTTTGCAATTTCTTTTTCGAAATGCTTAGCAACATCTTTGCTCCATTTTTTCTTTTTTGCACGCGCTTTCATTTCTTCTATCTCCTCTTCATAACTCACGCCACCCAATTCTTCTTGAATGGTTTTCATTTGTTGATGTAAAAAATATTCACGTTGTTGCTGATTCATATCACTCTGAACTTTCAACTGGATGTCGTTTTTAAGTTCAAGTTTCTGAAATTCAACATTCATATAACGCAAGGTCTCCAAAGCACGTTCTTTAAGATCGTTAGTTTCTAATAGACTTTGTTTTTCCTGAACCGTTAAATTCATATTAGAAGACACAAAATTGATTAGAAACGAATTGCTCTCAATATTTTTAATGGCAAACGAGGCTTCAGAAGGAATACTTGGACTCTCTTTAATTATTTGAAGCGATAATTCTTTAATAGAGTCGATAATCGCTGCAAATTCTACATTCTTCCTTGCAGGTCTTTCTTCAGGAACTTCTGCAATGGTAGCTGTTAAATAGGGTTCTTCGGTAATAACTTCGTTTACTTTAAAACGTTTTTTACCCTGAATTATAACTGTGGTATTACCATCGGGCATTTTTAAAACACGTAAAATGCGCGCAACTGTACCCGTTTTATAAATATCATTTGAAGAAGGATCTTCAATAGTTTCATCTTTTTGAGACACTACACCTATAACTTTTCCTCCTTTATTCGCGTCATTTATAAGTTTAATCGATTTGTCTCTACCTGCAGTAATAGGAATTACCACTCCTGGAAACAACACGGTATTACGTAACGAAAGTATAGGTAATGTTTCAGGAAGTTCCTCTTTATTTATTTCTTCTTCGTCCTCTGGGGTCATTAAAGGAATTAACTCTGAATTTTCATCAAATTCCTGCAATGACAAACTGTCAAGACTTAACAAATTAGATTTTTTCATATATATATTTAAGTCAATCTGTCATTATTAATGGTAATTCACAGATTGTTTTGTTTTAATTATTTCTATTACAAGCTATTATTTAATTCAAAATTAGCTTATTACCACTACATTTTTAAACATAGGTAATATCTATTTTTCAATTAATATGCCAAGCTAATAATATTATTAAAAACTTTGCTCTTAAAACTGTAACAATAAAGTAATACCTTCATCTATATAATAAACCATTAGTCATTTTTTGTAATTGTCAATAACAAATCAACATATCGATACGCTTATAGAGCATTGTAAAACAGGAAACCAATCGGCCCAATTGGAAGTTTACAATAGGTACTATAAAGCGATGTATAATACCTCTTTCAGAATTGTAAAAAACAGTTTTGAAGCCGAAGACATTATGCAAGATTCGTTTTTAACGGCATTTACAAAACTAGAAACGCTTAAAGATGTAAAAACCTTTGGAGCTTGGCTAAAACGTATAGTAATTAATAATAGTATTCAGCATTTTAACAAAAATAGTAAATATGAAGATGTCCCTTACGACACAGTAATGTATAAAATTGAAGACACTTATGTTGACGATAATCAAGATGAAACTTCAAAACAACGAGCAAAATTTGTTTTAGATGGCATGAATACTTTAAAAGATAATTACAGAATTGCGCTCACTTTACATTTAATTGAAGGCTACGATTACGAAGAAATTTCTAGCATTATGAATGTGAGTTATGCCAATTGTAGAACTACAATTTCTAGAGCCAAAGAAAGTTTAAGACAAAAATTACAAAAAGTCGTTTAAAAATATAAGATTATGAAACCAAACGATTCTATAGAAGATTTATTTAAAAGTTTACAACACGATTTTGATGTTGAAACGCCACATACCCATCACGAAAAGCGGTTTGCAGCAAAATTAAAGCTTCAAAATTCGGAGATACAACCTCGTAAAAAAACATATCCATTTTTAAAACCTCTTTTAGCAGTGGCAGCTACAGTTGTGCTACTTTTAGGATTAACGTTTGCCTTTAATAACCATAATAAGGAAGCAGGTTTAGCAAGCGTGTCGCCAGAAATGGCAAAAACTCAAAGTTTTTTTAATGCCACTATTGCTCAAGAATTAAAACAATTAGAAAAAGAACAAGCCCCAGAAGTACAGCCCTTAATACAAGATGCCTTAAAACAATTAAATATTCTAGAAGCCGATTACGAAAAACTAAAATTAGATTTAACAAAAAGTGGCAACGATAAACGCGTAATCTATGCCATGATTGCAAACTTTCAAATCGCATAGACATTCTACAAAATGTTATGGAAACTATAGACAATGTAAAACAATTAAAACATATTACTTATGAAAACCAAACTACCATATAACATCGCTTTTTTATTCTTACTCATTCCTTTAGCGGTGTTGGCTAATAATCCTTTAAAAGGAAAACATACCAAAGAAAAGGTCATTAAAAAAGAGTTTAAAGTAAATAGTAATGCAACCTTAAGTGTTGATAATAGTTACGGAAACCTAGATATTATTACTTGGAATGAAAACCGAATTGTGTTCGAAATTACGATCACTACCAATGGTAACGATTCAGATAAAGTACAGAATAAATTAGAAGATATTACAGTTGCATTTGATGCCTCTTCTAACCATGTGTCTGCGAAAACTATTTTTCATAAAACGAAATCGAAATGGTGGGACTGGAACGGTTCCGACAATGTAAACATGAAAGTCAATTATGTTATCAAAATGCCTATAACCAATAGTGTAGATTTAAGTAACGATTACGGTGCTATTAACCTAGATAAGCTAGAAGGAAAGGCTAAAATTAGCTGCGATTATGGTAAAATTACCACCAAAGAATTAATGGCCGACAATAATGAAATAAATTTCGATTACACCTCTAAATCGTATTTCGAATATATTAAAAGCGGACGTATTAATGCAGATTATAGTGGGTTTACAGTTGCAAAAACTAAAGATTTATTTATCAATGCCGATTACACCCAAAGTAAAGTTGAGATTGGCGAAAATGTGAGCTATAACTGCGACTACGGAAGTATTACAGTTGAAAAAGTTAATAATTTTAAAGGTGAAGGCGATTATTTAACCGTCGTGGTTGGCGATGTTTACAAATCTGTAAATATAAATGCCGATTATGGATCTATAAAGATTAAAAACATGACCGCTAATGCTAAAAATATAACTATCGATTCCGATTATGTCGGAATAAAAATCGGATACGATGCGAATTATCATTTCAACTTCGAATTAGATTTAGAGTATGCCGATTTACGAGATCAAGACGGATTCGAATTTAGCACCAAACGCATAGAATCTTCAGACAAATATTACAAAGGATATTACGGCAGTTCTAACACATCGAATACCATTACAATTAACTCAGATTACGGTAGTGTATCTTTTATAAAAAACTAAAAACACTTATTATAAATAATCATCAAAATCAATCAAAAAATGAACATTAATTATTTAAAAAAGGTCAGTCTAATTACCGTACTAGCCTTAGTATTAAACGCATGTGCAAGTTACGAACACCATGGCATTCAAGGTAATGGCAATGTAATTTCTACAACCAGAGCAACCACAAGTTACGACGCTATTACCTGCTCTGGAGCTATGGATTTTGTTTTAGTAAAAGGTACTGAAGGTGAAATTTCTATTACCGGAGAATCTAACCTTATTCCCTATATCCTAACCGAAGTGGAAGGAAACACATTAATTGTAAAAGTTAAAGAAGGTATAAATATAAGACCTAGTCATAACAAAGATGTCTTGATAAATATTCCTTTTGAAGATATTTTTGACGTTTCCCTCACGGGTTCAGGCGATTTAACGACTAAAAATACTATAAATTCTGAACAATTAATGGTTGGAATTACTGGATCTGGCGATATTATTTTAGATGTAAATACGACAACTGTTGATGCTAAAGTAACAGGTTCTGGAGACTTATCACTAGAAGGCCAAACAGAAAACTTAAACGTAAACGTTACCGGTTCTGGCGATTTTAACGGATATAATTTACAAACCAAAAATACCGACGTTTCAGTGAATGGTTCTGGAGATGCCCGAGTAAATACTCAAACCTATTTAAAAGCGCGTGTTTCTGGTTCTGGCGACATAGAATACAAAGGCAATCCTGAAAAAGAAGACTCTAAAGTATCGGGTTCTGGAAGTATTTCTAAAGCATAAACACTTTAAATATTTAAGGATTAGGCTATATCTAATTAAAAACGGTCATTTTGAAATAGATTCAGAATGACCGTTTTTAATATTTAACGTTATGAGAACCTAAATCAAGTTCAGGCTTGACGAAAACATGTTTTTTATTTTTTCACTTCCTCTTTAGGAATACGATATAATAGAATTATTCCTATTAAAAAGAAGACAAATAAAAACAGGATTGAATTTCGCATACTCCCCGTTATTTGATCTATACTTCCGTAAATAAGCATCCCTATAACGATACCAATTTTTTCGGCTACATCGTAAAAACTAAAATACGATGTTGTTACTTCTGTGTCTGGCAAAAATTTAGAATATGTAGATCGTGACAGGGCTTGAATTCCGCCCATTACCAAACCAACAAACATCGCTGTAATATAAAATTGCATAGGAGTTTCTACAAAATATCCATATAAACACAGACACATCCATATAAAATTAATAACAATAAGTGTTTTTACATTTCCAAATTTTGCAGAAGCTTTAGAGGTTAATATAGCACCTAAAATAGCAACTATTTGAATAACTAAAATACTACCTATGAGTCCCATAGTTTTAGCTTGATCGCCTCCCCACTCTACTTCTTGTTCTCCAAAATAAGTCGCCACCAGCATTATGGTTTGTACCGCCATGCTGTACACGAAAAAAGCACTTAAATAACGCTTTAAGCGTAAGTTCTTTTTTATGTCTTCAAAAACATGTTTTAATTCTTTAAAACCGTTTAATAATACATCTTTAGTAACCTTGTCTCCCGTTTTTACACCTTTAGGTAATATATAATAGGTGTACTGACTAAATAAAATCCACCAGATTCCCACACTTATAAAGGAATATCGCATGGCTTTCATAGCTGCTTCACCCTCGGTACCTGTAATACCGAAAAAGTCGGGTTTCATTACCATGGCTAAATTCAATATTAACAATAAAACACTTCCTAAATAGCCTAAAGAGAATCCTTTCGCACTAATTTTATCTTGTTGTTCGGGAAATGCTATATCTGGTAAATACGAATTGTAAAATACTAAACTTCCCCAATATCCTATCAACCCTAAAAAGTAGAATGCCAAACTCACATAAATATAATCTAAGCTAAACCAGTTTAATCCTATACATGCTAAAGCTCCAGTGTAACAAAACACTTTCATAAACACTTTTTTATTTCCTATATAATCGGCAACTCCCGATAGAATGGGCGAAATAAAAGCGATAACTAGAAAAGCAAATGCGGTAACAAAAGATATTAAGGCTGTATTTTTTACATCGGCTCCAAAAATATGAACACGCTTATCATCTGCTGTAAATAAAGCCCCGTAAAAAATGGGGAAAATGGTTGAAGCAATGGTTAAAGTATAAACAGAATTTGCCCAGTCGTAAAACGCCCAAGCATTTAAAAGTGTTTTACTTCCTTTAGGATATATTTTCATTAAAAATTTGGATTAATACCTTAATAATTTAAATGTGTATTTTAAACGAATAGATTGATTATTCGGTAAACGAAGTTACACCGAATTTTTTTGCTTCTGCTCTAGCATTCGGTACCAAAGCATTTAAACTTGAGATTCGCGATGCATTTGATGGATGCGTCGCTAAAAGTTCTGGAACATTAGAAGATTCCATACGTTTCCATAATTCGGGAGTAACCGCAGGGTCGTAACCTGCAATAGCCATTAAAACAATTCCTATTCTATCGGCTTCGGCTTCATGACTTCTACTAAACGGTAACATACCCGCTACATTCGATCCGATTCCGTAATACTGATTAAATAAATCGCGACTTTGATCGTCTGTAATGGCTACATTCCCGGCAATAGCGATACCTTGCTGAATATAAGCGGCACTCATACGTTGTTGACCATGGTTAGCTAAGGCATGAGCAACTTCATGTCCCATTATGGCCGCAATCCCAGCATCTGAACCTGCAATTGGTAGTATTCCGGTATAAAACACAATTTTACCACCTGGCATACACCAAGCATTTTTTTCCTCGCTATCTACTAAATGATATTCCCATTGATAGCCTTTTAAATACCCTACATAACCGTTTGCATTTAAATACCGCTCGGCAGCTTTTGCAATACGCTCTCCTATTCTTGTTATTCTTCTGGCGTCTTCAGTTCCTTTTACTACTTTATGTTCTTTTAAAAAGGCATCGTACTGTTGGAAAGAAGCAGGAAATAATTGATCGTTGGAAACCAAAGCCATGGTTTGCTTACCTGTAAACGGATTTGTCGCGCAAGATCCAAACATTAACATGCAAGCTAAAAAGCAAACACGGAAAGTTATATTCATAACATTTATTTTTTAATTAAAATTACAAAAACCTATCGGAATGTGATTTTTAAAACTTTTTCTTTTATTTTTTCGTAAGTATAATCATATAAAACGACAATTTAAATAAAACAATTATAATATGAAACCATTTTTTTTGATATGCATTGCCTTTAGTCTTTTTTCTTGCCAAGGGTTTTCACAACAAAAAGACTCTAAAACGACCTCTTATAAAGTAACCAAAAGTAGTTCAGAATGGAAGGCTCAACTTACCGACATACAATACCGCGTGATGCGAGAAGAAGGTACCGAACCACCTTTTTCTAGTCCGTTAAATAAAATTTACGAACCTGGAACTTATCATTGTGCAGGTTGCGATACTCCATTATTTAATAGTGAAACTAAATTTGATTCGGGTACAGGCTGGCCAAGTTTTTACGATTATATAAAAGGAAATGTTAGCTTTTCGTCTGGAGGTGGCGGCATGTATGGTATAGAAGAACACTGCGCAACTTGTGGTAGTCATTTAGGCCATGTATTTAACGATGGTCCAAGAAAAACTACAGGGAAACGCCATTGTATAAATGGTGTGGCTTTAAAATTTGTACCTAAAACGAATTAAATATCAGACTTTAATTTTCTTTTAAACGGACGAATAATTAATCGGGCTTCTCTATCGAAACGAATATAATTATATACCCAGTTTACAAAAACAATCATCCGATTTCTAAATCCGATTAAAAAGAATAGATGAACAAACATCCATACAAACCATGCAAAAACCCCTTGAAATTTAAATTTAGGCATATCGACAACGGCCTTATTTCTACCTACTGTAGCCATAGCGCCTTTGTCTTGATATTTAAACGGAACCATAGGCTTACCAGCCAATAAACGTTCTATATTTGGCCCTAGTTGTTTTCCTTGCTGGATGGCAGGTTGTGCCATCATTGGGTATCCAAAAGGATGGGTTTCTGTTTCTATTTGTGCCACGTCGCCAATAGCGAATATATTTGGGTATGCCTCTAACTGATTATAAGCGTTAACTTTAATACGATTGCTTCTTAAATCTATATTTTCGGCATCTAGGCCTTTTATAGCAGCACCTTTAACCCCTGCTGCCCAAACCATAGTAGCAGTTTCGAAAGTCACATCACTATTCGTTGTAACCGTTTTACCATCGTAACCTTTAACACGTAAATTTTTCCAAACATTTACCCCTAATTCTTCTAAAAATTCTTCCGCATTTTCTGAAGCCGTTTCACTCATTTCTTTTAAAATACGATCTCCAGATTGTATTAAATGAATTTGGGCCAAACGCGTATCTAAATCTGGATAATCTTTTGGTAGAATCCCTTGTTTTATTTCTGCCAAAGCACCAGCAAGCTCTACCCCTGTGGGTCCCGCACCAACAATTACAAAGTTCATTAACGCGTTGCGCTCGTTTAAATCGTTAGTAAGTAAAGCATCTTCAAAGTTTTCTAAAATTAAACTTCGTAAGTTTAAAGACTGCGGAATGGTTTTCATGGCCATACTATGAGTCTCTATAGAGGTATTACCAAAATAATTGGTTTCAGAACCTGAAGCAATCACCAAATAATCAAATTTTAATTCCCCTATATCGGCTTTAATCCATTTTCCTATGGGATCAATTTCTAACACATTTGCCAAACGAAATTGAAAATTTTTGTAATCTTTAAGGATTTTTCGAATAGGATAAGCAATAGAATCTGGTTCTAAACCTCCTGTAGATACCTGATATAGTAAGGGTTGAAAATTATGATAATTATGCTTGTCTAGAAGTACAACCTGGACTTCTAATTTAGATAATGTCTTGGCCAAAGATACGCCAGCAAAGCCTCCTCCTATAATAACAACACGAGGGTTACTCGTTCTGGGTATATTCATATTTAATAAGTTACAGAACAAATATAATAAAAGATCTATTTTTTAACTTCCAAAATTCATAATTCGAAATAGGTTTCGTAAATTCGTAGTCTTAAATGATTTAAAGAATTAGACATGAGTAAATACGATATTATTGTTCTTGGAAGTGGTCCTGGAGGCTACGTAACCGCTATTAGAGCGTCTCAATTAGGTTTTAAAACTGCCATTGTAGAAAAGGAAAACTTAGGTGGAGTTTGTCTTAATTGGGGATGTATTCCTACCAAAGCCCTTTTAAAATCGGCTCAAGTATTCGAATATTTAAAACATGCAGATGACTATGGTTTATCTGTAAAAGAATTCGATAAAGATTTTGGCGCTGTTGTAAAACGTAGCCGAGGTGTAGCCGACGGAATGAGTAAGGGTATCCAATTTTTAATGAAAAAAAATAAAATTGACGTTATTAATGGATACGGTACTTTAAAACCAGGAAAAAAATAGACGTTGATGGTACGGTATATAGTGCCGACCATATTATTGTGGCTACAGGTGCACGTTCTCGTGAATTACCAAGTTTACCACAAGATGGTAAAAAAGTAATTGGTTACCGTGAAGCTATGACTTTACCAGAGCAACCTAAGAAAATGATTGTTGTAGGTTCTGGAGCAATTGGTGTAGAGTTTGCATATTTCTATAACTCTATGGGTACAGAAGTAACCATAGTAGAATACTTACCTAATGTAGTTCCTGTAGAAGACGAAGACGTTTCTAAACAATTAGAGCGTTCTTTCAAGAAAATTGGAATTAATATCATGACATCTTCAGAAGTTACTTCTATAGACACGTCTGGAAAAGGTGTTAAAGCTACTGTAAAAACAAGTAAAGGTGAAGAAGTTCTTGAAGCAGACATCATCCTTTCGGCAGTAGGAATTAAAACAAATATTGAAAACATCGGATTAGAAGATGTTGGTATTGCTGTAGATCGCGATAAAATCTTAGTTAACGATTATTACCAAACAAATATCCCTGGATACTATGCAATTGGTGATGTTACTCCTGGTCAGGCTTTAGCACACGTTGCTTCTGCAGAAGGTATTTTATGTGTTGAAAAAATTGCAGGAATGCACGTTGAGCCAATCGACTACGGAAACATTCCAGGTTGTACCTATGCATCTCCAGAGATTGCAAGTGTAGGTTTAACTGAAAAGCAAGCTAAAGAAAAAGGTTACGAATTAAAAATTGGTAAATTCCCATTCTCTGCTTCTGGTAAAGCTAGTGCCGCTGGAAACAAAGATGGTTTCGTAAAAGTAATTTTCGATGCTAAATATGGCGAATGGTTAGGTTGCCATATGATTGGTGCTGGTGTTACAGATATGATTGCTGAAGCAGTTTTAGGACGTAAACTTGAAACTACTGGTCATGAAGTATTAAAAACCATTCACCCTCACCCAACGATGAGTGAAGCTGTAATGGAAGCTGTAGCTGCTGCTTACGACGAAGTAATTCACATCTAATAAAACATCGTTTTATTTTATATATAGAAAAGGAGATTCAAATTGAATCTCCTTTTTTTATGTACTATAATTATATGTGGACTTAGAACATATATCCTACCCCAAATTGCCATACACTATTCTTGCCATCTACGTCTCCCAAAATGGTGTCATCTTCAAAAATTTTGGTTAAACCTAAAGTGTAGCGCGCACTTAAAAATAAACCAGCATCAAACTTGTACGAAGTACCAAAGGCTAAGCTAGTTTCAAAATCTTTCACATAAGAATCGTTACTATCAACTTCAAAATCACCACTATCAGCATTTGGCTCCCAATCAAATTCTTCATGAATTTTAAATCCAAATTGTGGCCCTACTTCAACACTTAATCCTTCAATTAAATATGCTTTAATTAATAAGGGCACCTGAATATAATCTAATTGATACTCTAAATTCTCATCGGTATCAAATACATTATCCTGATCTATTTCTAAAATATCAAACCCTTGCCCAGAATAAAATACCTCAGGTTGGAAAGAAATTCTTTCAGAAATAGGAATTTCGGCCAATAGTCCCGCATTAAAACTTGTTCTTGAATCTACATCGTTAAAATCATCGCCTATTAGCTTAGAAAAATTAACTCCTGCCTTCGCTCCAAATTGAACGGCTTTAGAATCTGATTGCGCGTAAATCGATGTTATAGTAAATACTAATACTCCTGTAATTGCAATTAATTTTTTCATATTTTTTTAATGTTTTAATTGAGTTATTAACCCAAATCTATAAGCCATAAATTAACTGACAATAAGACTTAACAGCATATTAACAAGATGTGTAATTCTTCAAAAAAACAATCGTAATTATTAAAATTTAGAGGCAACTCTATTGAAATAATTGTTAACTCCTTTGCTTCAATTTGCCACATTTAAAATGAGTTTAGAATACCTTGCAAAATCGTTAAAGACAGAAAAAAATTGAAATCTTTACTCTATATATTATCTATTCAAAACGTCTAGACTTCTAATTACACTATTACTTTTACACGATATTTTATAAAAAAATGTAGATATAAGCTTCGCTATTCATACTTTTGAAAAAAGTACATCATATGGAATTAAAAGACCTTATCGCTAAAAGGCGCTCTGTAATGCCCGATCAATATAATTCAAAACCCATTTCTAAAGCCGTTATAGATCAACTTTTAGAAGCGGCAAATTGGGCTCCCACCCATAAGCGTACAGAACCATGGCGATTTAAAGTTTTACAAGGAGATTCTCAAGAGGCTCTAGGAGTCTTTCTTTCAGAAAAATTTAAAAGTACAACCGATAAATTTTCAGAATTTAAATTCAATAAACTGAGAGAAAATCCTAAAAAAGCAGGAGCTATTATTGCCATTTGTATGGCACGTGATCCGGAGGCTAGTATTCCCGAATGGGAAGAAATTGCTGCTACAGCTATGGCCGTACAAAATATGTGGCTTATGGCTACAGACCTACAATTAGGCTCGTATTGGAGTTCTCCTGGATTAATAGATTATATGGACGAATTTTTCAGTCTAGCACCTAACGAGCGCTGTTTAGGTTTTTTCTATTTAGGATACTACGATACGCCATCACCAGAACGGATACCAAAACCTCTATCTGATAAAGTAGAATGGCTATAATTTTAACAATTATTTAGTCCACTTTCTTCCTTAAAAACTACCAAAAGATAGTATATTTACACAATAAAAGATAAAATTATCTTTTATTGTGTAATTTATAGTATTATGAACACATTTATGCCAGTAATAGATACCTTACCAGAAGGACATCCTGTACGTGTTTATTTTGAAGAGGCTAAACTCATAGAAGGCTTATTAGATGAATTGCAAGGTGTAGATCCTGCAGAAGATTTTCAGAAATATTTTAATATTTTTAACCAACTTGCTACTATTGAAAAGCGGTTTAGAAGAAAGGAAAACCAATTGTTTCCATATTTAGAAAAATATGAATGGTACGGCCCTTCTAAACAAATGTGGTCTTTTCACGATACCTTAAGAGATCAAATACGGTTATTAAATATACACAACGAGGTACGCGATATACCAAAAATAAAAAAGGATCTTCCCTATTTAATCAATGGCATAAATCGCCTGTTAGAAATTGAAGATATTCGTTTATTTCCAAATGCTATGGAATTATTAAGTGATGACGATTGGAAAGAGTTTTACGAAGGAGACGAAGAAATTGGTTGGATGTTAGCCAATAAACCAATGCCCTACCCTGCTGTAACGGAACAGCCTTACGAACATCCTAGTCAAGCAATAAATACGCCTGAATTGACTTTTTCGCTAGAAAATACTTTTCATTACGATGAAGGATATATGACGCCAGAACAGGTTAATTTATTATTGCGTTTTTTACCTTTTGATGTGACTTATGTTGATGAAAATGATAAAGTCATTTTTTATAACCGCGGAGACGATCGTGTATTTCCAAGAAGTAAAGGTATTATAGGTCGTGAGGTTAAATTTTGCCATCCTCCAAAAAGTGTCGATACCGTTTTACGAATTTTAGAAGAGTTTAAAGCTGGCAGAAAAGATGTAGCCGATTTTTGGTTCGATATGAAAGGGCAGATAATCTATATTAGATATTTCGCTATTCGCGATAAAAACAAAACATATAAAGGTGTGCTTGAAGTGTCTCAAGACATTACCACTATTAAAAAGCTAGAAGGTCAGAAACGACTTTTAGATTGGGATTAATTTTATATACAGTTAAAAACGAAAGTGGCTGTCTAAAAAAGTTAAGTTTTCGTCAACCTGAACTCGATTCAGATTCTCACATAATTGATTACTATTGTGATATTCTAAAATAAATTTAGAATGACGAATTTCAATACTTTTCAGACGGCCTCTTTTTATATAAAGCTTTTTATAGCCAACTCGTAACTTTGTAAGCCAAAACCAAGAATAACACCTTTAGCATTAGGCGAAATATACGACTGATGTCTAAACTCTTCTCTAGCAAAAGTATTAGAAATATGAACTTCAACTACTGGAGTTTCTATGGCCTTCACAGCATCTCCTATGGCAACCGAAGTATGTGTATAAGCTGCTGCATTTAATACAATACCATCAAAACTAAACCCTACTTCATGCATTTTATCTATGATTTCTCCTTCTACATTAGATTGAAAATACGATAAATCTACCTCTGTATATTTTGCTTTTACAGTCTCAAAAAACTCTGTAAAGGTTAAACTTCCGTAAATTGCTGGTTCGCGTTTTCCTAATAAATTTAAATTAGGTCCGTTTATTATTAAAATTTTCTTCATAAAGTAAATGTAAAAAAGATTGAGACATAAAAAAAGAGCGATTAAAAAAATCGCTCTCCTATATAATTAATAGTAAGTTTGAACTTAGTTTAGGTTCAACATAACTCCAAAATTAAGGGTAGACCATGTTACCCAACTGTTGTTGTTACTAACACCTGTATAAGAAAAGTTTAACTGCACTAAATCTGATAAGTTAAAAGCAAATACTGGTCTGTAGTAGAAACCACCATCAAAACTATCGCTAATTCCTATAGCGTACCCTAGGTCTGCACCAAACTCAATTTTAGGAGTTGGAACATAACGCGTTGCTACAGCAACTGGAATAAATTGAAAATCTTCACCTTCATACTCAACAAAAACACCTTCATAATCATCTCCAAATACAATTCCATATCCAGAGGCAATACCCATGCTTAATTGTGGAACAACAGGATATAAATAGTTTACATCAATAGATAAACCTGCAGAAGAGTAATCTGATAAATCTGCTATTGGTAGCATAAAACTTGCTCCAAAATTTAATCCGGTGTGTCCACTAGAAACAGGTCTGTAAACCGTTTGTTGTGGGTGAGTTGTCGTGGTAGTTGTTGTACTTCTAACTACGGTTTGTGCTTGCATACAAGCAAAAGAACCAAGTGAAATTAAAGCAATTAAAACTAATTTTTTCATAATAAATTTATGTTTGATTAACAATTCCAAATTACTAACTTTTTTGTTTAATATTAAAAATAAAACTGAAAAATATTCATATTAAACAATTGAAGTCTGTCTAAACAGCTGTATTTTACTAGTATGGCAATCGAATAAATAATTAAACCGAGTTTGCTTTAAATATGATTAATATTTGATATTTTGCTAGCATGAAATGGGAAAACGCTTTAAAAGATTATAGTTTATTTTTAAAAATAGAGCGCGGATTATCGGCTAATTCGGTAAGTAGTTATGCCTTAGACGTTAAAAAACTAATGGTGTTTCTAGAAACCAATACGATTAGCATCTCGCCTGTAGAAATTTCATCGGAACACATTCAACAATTTATTTACGAAGCGGCTAAAACATTAAATGCACGGTCCCAAGCACGTTTAATTTCTGGTCTTCGTAGTTTTTTTGATTATTTAATTTTTGAAGATTATCGGGCAGATAACCCTTTAGAGTTGATTGAATCTCCTAAAATTGGTAGAAAACTACCAGACACTTTGAGCGAAGAAGATATAGACCAATTAATTGAAGCCATCGATTTATCATCAAATGAAGGCGAACGAAATCGTGCTATTTTAGAAACACTTTACAGTTGTGGCTTACGGGTAAGCGAATTAACGAATTTAAAAATATCTGACTTATATTTCGACGAAGGTTTTATAAATGTAACCGGTAAAGGCGATAAACAACGCTTTGTGCCTATTGTGGCTTCAACAATAAAATATATTACTATTTATTTAAGAGATATCCGCCCACATCTAAACATTCAACCAGGTCATGAAGACACCGTATTTTTAAATCGTCGTGGCAAGCAATTAACCCGCGCTATGATTTTTACCATAATTAAACAATTGGCTGTAAAAATTGACCTTAAAAAGCGTATTTCTCCGCATACCTTCAGACATTCGTTTGCGACCCATTTGCTTCAAAACCAAGCCGACTTACGATCCATCCAATTGTTATTAGGTCATGAAAGTATCACTACTACCGAGATTTATGTGCATCTCGACAAAAAACATCTTACCGAAGTTGTAGAGAAATTTCACCCTAGAAAGTAAGTGGTTATCATTTAGATTTAATCCTTTTCTGTTGTATTTGTATCGGTGTGTGTTTATGAATACAGTTCCGGCAATTCTTAAAAAGAACTGTCCTACTTTGTATCATCTTTAATTTATAGTATCTTCAAATTAGGAAACCTTACTAAAAGTCTCTTTATTTATGTTATACCTGTATAATAAAGAGACTAAACCATATTGGCCAGACTATGAAAAAATTATTATTCTTATTTAAACGATTAAAATCTACCTTTTGGTTTATTCCTGTATTAATAATAATATTATCTATTTTTCTTTCTATAGGTCTTGTGTCCTTAGACCAAGTTGTAACCTTACCGCACGAGGGTTTAGCTCGGTTCTTTTTTGTAAATAGTGCAGATTCTGCTCGTAGTATTTTATCTACCATCTCTGGCGCTATGATTGGTGTTGCCAGTACTGTATTTTCTATAACCTTAGTAGCTTTAACTTTAGCGTCTTCGCAATTTGGACCGCGCCTCATTCGGAATTTCATGTATGTAAGGCTGAATCAAATTGTATTGGGGTCTTATGTGTCAACCTATATTTATTGCCTTTTTGTGTTAAACGCTATTAAAGAAAGTGACGGTTATACGTTTATGCCATCTTTATCTATACTTGTGGCCATAATAGCTGCGTTTATAAACATTTTGCTGCTTATTGTTTTTATTCACCAAATCGCAACAAGTATTCAAGCGGATAAGGTAATTTCTGATATTTCTGATATTATTTCCAACCAATTCCAGTCCTTATATCCTGATAAAATGGGTGAAGAGTTAACACCAGAAACCCCTTTGAATGTAGAATTTATAAAATCGGAATATTTAATCCAAACTCCTATAACATCTAAAAAAAACGGATATATACAGTATATAGATAACGATGCCCTTTTGGAGGCTGTTAGCGATTTAAACGCCGTACTAGACTTAGACTTTAAACCTGGAAATTATATTGTGGATGGCCTTGAAATTGGACTATTATATTCCAACGAGACTTTGGATGAAAAGCAATTAGAATCCATCACAAATCAGTTTGTAATTGGTAAAACAAAAAATGCACAACAAGATCTTGAGTTTTCTATTTTACAGATGGTTGAAATAGCATCTCGAGCATTATCTCCGGGTGTTAACGATCCGTTTACGGCCATTACTTGTATAGACAATCTAACGTCTACGTTATGCCACTTAACTCAAGTAAAATTTCCTTCTAATTACAGAATGGACAACGATCGTCATTTAAGAATAATCACGGAGCATTTATCATTTGAAGACTTTTTAGATTCGGCTTTCAATCAAATTCGTCAATATTCTGCTGGATGCACCTCTGTAATATTAAAATTGATGGATGCATTAATTACCATCAACAAATTCGCTAAAAAAGCAGTATATAAACAAGCACTTATAAAACATGCAGAAATGGTTGTAAATGTGGGCAAAGCGTCTTTAAAAGAAAAACGTGATCTTGATTTGTTATTAGTTCGGTCTAAAGCCATCTTATAACACAAAAAAGGTCCAGAATTACTTCCGAACCTTTTTAAGTAACACCTATTAAAATTCTACTGCTTAATAATTTTTATAAAATGAGATTAACCTTTTAACCACGCCTTACGTAATTCTATTTGTTTTGCTGTAGCTTCTGGATTTGCTTTAAGTGCCTGCCCTGTAGTATAGGTTTTGGTTAATTTTGTTTTAATCACCACTTCTTTACCAAATCTTGTTAAACGTACATCGATATCTTGTCCAGGCTGCCACATGATCATTTTCTGTAACATATCATTCGCGTTTACAATGGTCATTTCCTCTCCATTTATACTCTTAATAATATCGTTTGGCAATACCCCTTGCTCATGCCAAAAACTATTGTCTCTTACCAAATCGCTAAAAAATATCGTTCTCGTAACAGGATCACCTCCTAAAATTAATTCACCATTATTCAGTAAATAATTGGTTTCAATTTTACTTTCAGTTTCTATTAAACCTACTTTATTAAAATAAATATTATAATCTATAGGTGTTGTTCCTACCACATGTGTATTTAAAAATTCTCCCACTTCAGGATAGGTCATGCTTGTAATTTCTGCAATTAAACTATCATCATCAAATGGTTTATTTTTACCATATTTTTTCGATAATTCTTTCATTAAAGATAAAATACCACGTTGTCCGTTGCTTTCTTCACGCATAATAATATCGATACACATACCAATTAAAGCACCTTTCTGGTACACATCGATATAGTTATCGGAATATGGTTTTTCTAAGATATTTTCACTCATTTTAGTAAAACTCATGGTATCATCAAAACTCTTAGACATATGGATTTTTTCCATGAGTTTTGAATAAAACTGATCTTCAGAAACCAAATCTTCACTTACCTGAAACAAGGTTGCAAAATACTCTGTTACCCCCTCATACATCCATAAATGCTTAGAAAAAGTAGGATTGTTATAATCGAAATAATGTACATCTGCAGAATGCACACTTAAAGGCGTTACAATATGGAAAAATTCATGAGACACGACATCTATCATACTTTCATCTAAAGCTTCTTCAGGCATACTATCTTGTAACACCACCACTGTAGATGTGTTGTGCTCTAGAGCTCCAAAACCTTTCGGGTTTCCTTCTCCTTCACCAGCCAAATACAAATAAATGTCGTATCGAGAAGTTGTATGAATATCGCCTAAAAATGCTTTTTGAGCTTGCATCATTTTTTCCATAGTCTGACGCAATTTTTTAGCGGTATGTGTTTTAGATGGCGAGTACACACTTAAAACCACTTTTATATCGCCAACTTGAAATGTTTCAACATCTAAATCTCCATACATCATCGGGTTATCGGTAATATCAAAATATCTTGGTGCAGCATAACTCGTGGTTACTGTAGTACCATCTTCACTAGTTACCTCTTTTACATTTTGTAACGCCGATGTGCGTTTAAAAGTAGCTGGAGCTGTAACATCTAAGGTATATTGATTGTTTTTTAAAGAATCGAAATACCCAATAAATCCGTGCAGATTTAATACATAGTTGTTAGGTTCTATATTCGTCCCAGAAGGTGAAAATGGGGTATCCCCTCCTATTCCTCCTTCTACTTCTATATCGAAAGTGTCGTTAACATAATAGGTAACATAATCTAGGTTTACGGCATTAGGGATCGTCCAAGAATTAACGTCTAATTTAGTTGTCGGAATTTCTTCGCCTTTATAATTGTAAGCTTTAAAATCGTCTATATATTTACCAAAATCGCTTACAGAGTAAGTACCCTGTACTACGCGCGGCAATCTATAAACAACGGTGTCTTGTGCAAATCGACCAGGGTTAATAGTAACAGGTGCTTTATCGTCTACCACTTTAGTTAAATTGATAGAAGTTACAATAGGTGTATTTAAAGCCGAATCGTCTTTTGATACTTTTTTAGTAGAGCCACAGCCTACAAGTACTAAACCTGCAAGTGCTAAAGCAAAGAATTGATTTTTCATGTATTAGTTTGTTTAATCTAAATTAGTCTGCCAAATTAATAATCTGAAACAAAAAAGGATGACAACATTTTGTTAAAAGAAATTTGAATCACAGCTTACAAATGTAACTTTTTATCTGAAATTAAAATTTTTCTTATTAATTCGACATGCAATTCTTATCTTTGACAAACATATTTTAGGAATGCAGTTTAAACACCCAGAACTTCTTTACGCTCTTTTTTTATTACTTATTCCTATTATTATTCACTTATTTCAGCTCAGAAGATTTAA
Organism: Formosa haliotis; assembly: GCF_001685485.1. NCBI lineage: Bacteria > Pseudomonadati > Bacteroidota > Flavobacteriia > Flavobacteriales > Flavobacteriaceae > Formosa > Formosa haliotis. Next base: position 576,791 of record NZ_BDEL01000001.1, read on the forward strand.
AAATGAAGCCTTTACCAATGTCGCTATACTTAAATCTGTAACGCAACAAACTCGTAAAAGTTCTCAGCTAAAAAAATGGTTAACTTTACTTACCCGTTTACTTCTCTTAGCGTGTATAATATTGGCCTTTGCACAACCCTTTACTACCTTAAAAAATACGGTTGAAACCCCTAAAGAAACGGTTGTATTTCTAGACAATTCGTACAGTTTACAGCAAAAAGGAGCGCAAGGAGAATTACTTAAACGTGCCGTACAAGATTTAATTTCTGAAACCGATTACGATAAACCTATCACTTTAGTTACCCACGATGCGGTTTATAAAAACACCACTTTAAAAGCAATTAAAAACGATTTATTACAACTAAATTATACCGCAAGTCCACTATCTTATAAAGCCGCCTTGCTAAAGTGTAAATCCCTTTTTAAAACACCTTCACAGCGTAAACAGCTTATTTTTATTTCCGATTTTCAGGAACTAAAAGATCCCTTTTCTGTGGATACAGACTCGTTAACTCAGGTGGAATTAGTACAACTAAAGCCAATAAATACCAATAATATTGCGATAGATAGTGTTTACATTTCGAAATCAAATCCGACACAAACAGAATTAACTTTAATCTTAAAAAATTATGGCGATGCGGTAGATAACCTGTCCGTGGCCTTGCACAACAACGATAAGTTAATTGCAAAATCGGCAGTTACTATAAGTGATAAGGCTGAAACACAATTTACTATTCCTAGCAATGAAGTGCTAAATGGCACTTTTAGTATTGAAGATTCCGGATTACAATTTGATAATACCCTATATTTTAATTTAAATGCTCCTGCTAAAATTCATGTTTTAAGTATAACAGATGGAGATGACAGTTTTTTAAGAAAAATCTATACTAAAGATGAATTTGAATTTTCTTCTATCGCAGCAAATCAATTAGATTATAACACTTTAGAAACGCAGAATACCATCATTTTAAATGAATTAAAAGACATACCAACTTCCCTAATTAATATTTTAAAATCGTTTACAGATCAAGGAGGAAATGTGATTGTAATACCGTCTCAGCATTTAAATTTAAACGCTTATAATAAGTTGCTGTTAAATTATAACACCTCGTTTCAGTCGCATATAGATTCAGAAAAACGGGTAACAACTATAAATTATTCGCATCCTATTTATAAGGATGATGTTTTTGAAAAACAGGTAAGTAATTTCCAATACCCCAAAGTTAATCAATATTATAATTTAAGTGGAAATTTAGGGAGTTCAGCCTTAAGTTTTGAAGATGGAAAACCATTTCTAACTCAATTTTCAAATGTTTTTGTGTTTACCGCTCCCATAAATTCTGAAGTTTCTAATTTTAAAAATTGGGCTTTAATAGTCCCTTCTTTTTATAAAATGGCAGTAAGTAGTTTACAGCATCCTAAATTGTATTACACTATTGGAACTCAAAATAATTTTGATGTTGAAGTCGCTTTAAATCAAGACGATATTATTTCAATAAAAAATGAGCAAGGAGATTTTATTCCGCAGCAACAATACTTCAATAATAAAGTAAGTGTAATTACTACCAATCGTCCAGAACATTCTGGAATTTATCATATTACAAGCAAAGAAAAAACACTTAAAAATATTAGTTATAATTATAATCGTGCCGAAAGCAGATTGGTGTATCAAGACCTTTCAACACTTAAAAATGTAACTATCAATAATTCAATACCAAGTCTTTTCAACACTCTAAAAAGTAATACAAAAGTTAATGAGCTATGGAAATGGTTTACTATTTTTGCATTAGCCTTTTTGATTATTGAAATGCTCATCTTAAAATTTTTTAAATGAACGTACTTATAAAATCTGCAACCATTATTGATACTAAAAGTGAGTTTCACAACCAAACTCTTGATATTTTAGTAGAAAAAGGCAGTATTTCCAACATTGGAAAATCGTTAAAAAATCCGAATAACTACGACGAAATTTCTCTTGAAAACCTTCATATTTCTCAAGGTTGGTTTGATAGTAGTGTGAGCTTTGGAGAACCAGGTTTCGAAGATCGTGAAACTATAGAAAACGGACTAAAAACAGCCGCTTTTTCTGGGTTTACCACAGTGGCGATGAATGCAAATAGTCACCCAGCTATCGATACTAATAGTGCCATTACATTTGTAAAAAGTAAGTCTAGAGATCATGCCGTAACCCTATTACCTATTGGAGCACTTACCAAAAATAGCGACGGTGTAGATTTAGCCGAGTTATACGATATGAAATCTGCTGGTGCTGTAGCCTACTACGACTATAAAAAACCGATTAGCAATGCAAATCTTATGAAAATTGCCTTGCAATATGCTAGTAATTTCGACGGTTTGGTTTATTCTTTTCCGCAGGACAATAAAATAGCTGGAAAAGGTGTCATGAACGAACATATAACAAGCACCACTTTAGGGTTAAAAGGCCTGCCTTCTGTCGCCGAAGAATTACAAATAGCACGCGATTTATTTTTATTAGAATATACCGGTGGTAAATTACATATCCCAACCATTTCTACAGCTAAATCTGTAGCCTTAATTCGCGAAGCAAAAGCTAAAAAATTAGACGTAAGTTGTAGTGTTGCCATTCATAATTTATACTTTGATGACAGCGTACTAAACGATTTTAATACCCATTACAAAGTATTGCCTCCATTGCGAACAAAGACCGACATCGACGCTTTAATAGAAGGTGTAAAAGACGGCACTATAGATATGGTAACCAGCGATCATACCCCTTATAATATTGAGGAAAAGAAAGTTGAATTCGATTATGCCGCTTACGGAACCATAGGTTTAGAAAGTGCTTTTGGTGCTTTACAAACTATATTTTCTTTAAAGAAAACTATCGATATTTTAACCAAAGGAAAACAACGTTTGGGAACAGTAAACACCCCGATTGCTGTCGGAAATTTAGCGAACTTCACATTATTTAATCCAGAGAAGAAATATACGTTTACTACAAACGACATAGTGTCTAAATCTAAAAATGCCATTTTTGAAGGCGCTTCTTTAAAAGGCCAAGCTTACGGCATTATAAATAACAAGCAACTCATTTTAAAATAAAAACCCATGATAAATCAAACCGTTCAAGAAGGTAAAACAATGGCAATTATTTGCTATTTAACGTTTATTGGTTTAATAATTGCAATAATTATGAACCTAGAAAAACGTAATCCGTTTACCTCCTTTCATATAAGACAAATGCTTGGATTACTTATTATGCTACTTGTTTCTAACATGATAGAAAAGTATTTAAATAGTTGGCTAGGTACCATTTGTTGGTTTTTCACCGCAGGTTGTTGGCTGTATGCCTTTTTTCATGTAATAAAAGGAGAAATGAAACTGATACCCTATGTTGGCGATAAATTTCAAGAATGGTTTAGAAATATAAGATAATGAAAGACCTTAGTTTATATCACATTACAAGACCTTCAACTCTGAAGGAAAATGCACCACTTTTAATTATGTTTCATGGTTATGGTAGCGACGAAAATGATTTGTTTTCTTTTGCATCAGAATTACCTGAAGACCTATTTATAATTTCGGTTAGAGCACCATTTGCTATGCAACCTTACGGAAATGCTTGGTATGCCATTAATTTTGATGAAGACAATGGAAAGTGGAGCGATGACGAACAAGCAAAAACATCTCGAGATTTAATATCTAAATTTATAGATGAAGCAACCGAGCAATATCCAGTAGATAAAGAAAATGTTAGCCTTTTAGGCTTTAGCCAAGGAAGTATTTTAAGTTATGCTGTTGCACTAACCTATCCGGAAAAAGTAAATAATATCATAGCTTTAAGCGGATATATTAATCAGGAACTGATTCCTAAAAACCATAATACCGAAGATTATAAACACCTTAATTTCTTCTGTTCTCACGGTAGTGTAGATCAAGTCATTCCAGTAGATTGGGCAAGGAAAACACCAGGTATACTTGATGGTTTAAGTATAAAACATGAATATCATGAATATCCCGTGGGTCATGGGGTAGCACCACAAAACTTTTACGATTTTAAAAACTGGTTATCAAAATTGGTTTAAATTCCATCCCATTATAAATAGAAAAGTGTATAAAAAACCAGAATTAAACATGGTATTTTATACACTTTTTTTTATTCGATTAAAATTCAGATAATCGTTTTCTAATAAAGATTTACTGAAGTGGGTATAACAACGAGTCTATAACATCGAAAGTCACTTCGTTCTGATTTATTACTTCGTATTTAATTAGAAGTTCTCCCCAGAAAATACCATCAGAGAAATCGGTAATCAACCATTTATGGTTTAATATTTTAATGGAGTTTATAAGCATCGATTTTCCTTCGTTTGCAGCATACGGAATTAAGGGGTTCCCTCCTTTTACTGTATTTTGCTTATAAATTTCATCTTTAATAAACGGAATTAAAGTAGGTACATCAAACCCTTTATTTTCTAAATACGTAATGGCATCTTCATTGTGCTCGATATTAAAATACGACAATTCAAAAATCTTATCGTTTAACACCGCAACAGAATCTTTTAAGGTTTCTACTCTAGCGTTACACTTTTCTATGGTTCTTATATCGTCTTCAAAAACATTTTTGGAATTCACATATTGAAATAAGATAAGGAGTAACGAAAAAATAAATAGGTACATGAAAATTTTCTGCTTCATTATATAGTAATTTGGAGGTTATCGTATGCTAAAAATACGTTTTTTGGTAATTGATTTTGAACCACGTCATGGAAACCTAACAAATGACTAATATGAGTTAAGTAGGCCTGTTCGGGTTGTACTTTTTTAATAAATGCTAAGGCTTCATCTAAACTAAAATGCGATATATGTGGCTGAATACGCAGGGCGTTTACCACTAAAACTTTAACGCCTTTTAATTTGTCTATTTCTTCATTTTCTAAAGTTTTCATATCGGTTAAATATGCAAAATCCTTAAAGCGAAACCCAAAAACTTGCAATTTAAAATGCATACCATTAATAGGTATAACTTCTAAATTTTCAATTTTAAATGGTGTATTAGTAATAATATGTGGTTGCACACTTGGCGCACCTGGATACTTATTTTCGGTTTCAAAAATATAATCGAATCTACGCTCTAAAGAGGTTAACACCCGTTCGTGAGCATAAATATCGATATCGCCTTGACGAAAGAAAAACGGACGAATATCATCTAAACCAGCTGTATGGTCGGCATGTTCGTGTGTAAATAAAATACCATCTAAGCTTTCAACTTTATTGCTTAACATTTGCTGTCTAAAATCTGGACCGCAATCTATAACATAAGAAAAGTTGTCCCATTCTATTAAAACAGAAACACGAAGGCGTTTATCTTTTGGGTTTTCACTTAAGCATACCGGATGATCGCTACCAATTATGGGTATGCCTTGTGATGTTCCTGTACCTAAAAAAGTGATTTTCAAAAGTGTAAAGTTTTAATACAAAAATAGACTTATTTTTTTGTTAAGTAGGCTAATTTAATACCTTTGTAACACACATACAAATCTACATTTAAAGATGGAAATCACCCTGAAAGGAGACAAAAAGATTGAAGATATTCCTTCGTTAAAAACGAAAGCACTTCGAATCAATTTAAATGAAAACATTTATGGAACGTTTGCCGAAATTGGTGCAGGACAGGAAACTGTTCGACATTTCTTTAGAGCTGGTGGTGCCTCAGGAACAATAGCAAAAGCCATGTCGGCTTACGATAAAGCCTTTAGTGACGCTGTTTATGGTGTTGAAGATGATGGTAGATATGTTACTGAAGCTCGTTTATTAAAAATGCTTAATCACGAAATTGGACTGATAGAAGAGCGTATTACAAGAGACAAACACCCTAATAAAATGTTTTTCTCTTTTGCCAATACCGTTACAACTATCGATTTTGCAAAGCAATTTAAAGGTCATGGTTGGGTTGGAATTAGATATCAAGTAGAGCCAAATCAAGATTATAACGAAATTACTCTTCACCTTAGATTTAAAGAAACAGACGCCAGATTACAACAAGAAACACTAGGTGTGCTAGGAACCAATTTAATTTATGGTGCGTTTTATAAGTATAATGAGCCTAAAAAATTATTGCGCTATTTATACGATCACCTACACAAAGATCAATTAGAAATTGATACTATAAATTTTTCGGGACCAATTTTTGAAAATGTAGACAACCGATTAATGAGTTTACAATTGGTGAAAAATGGCATGACAGATGCCGTAATGTTCGATCCTGATGGAAACAACGTTTTACCAGCTCGTGTACTTTATAAGAAAAATATTTTAGCCTTACGCGGAAGTTATAGACCTGTAACGAAAGTGAACATGGATATGTTTCATAAATCGTACGACATGTTTATTAAGGAAAATAAAGTCGATGAAGCTAATACTAAAGTTATTTTCGAGATTACCTTATCTAACTTACGTGCCGAAGGAGAAATCGATGAGCAAGATTTCATGGATCGCGCCCAATTACTGTGTTCTTTAGGTCAAAGTGTACTTATTTCTAATTTTCAAGAGTATTACAAATTAGTTGAATATTTCTCGCAATACACTAAAAACCGCATGGGATTAGCCATGGGTGTAAATAATTTAGTTGATGTATTCGATGAAAAATATTACCGCCATTTAAGTGGAGGTATTCTAGAAGCTTTTGGTAAATTATTCTTTAAAGATCTTCGCGTATACTTATACCCTATGTTAGACGAAAATGGGGTATTAATGAATAGCGAAAACTTAAAAGTACACCCACGTATGAAAGAATTATATAAATTCTTTAAATACAATGGTAAAGTTGTAGATGTTACAGATTACGATCCTAATATCCTTTCGGTATTTTCTAGAGAAGTACTAAAGAAGATTGCTAATAACGAAGAAGGTTGGGAAAATATGCTTCCAGAAGGTATTGCTAAATTAATTAAACAAAAATGTTTATTTAGCTGCGAATCGGAAGAAACATTAAATCGCTAAACTCGAAATAGTTCGACAATATTCAAGAGCCTTTAATGTGGTCTTATTGGATTAGAAGTTATGTTTTTTAAATTTTGATACAGTGTTTCTATAACATTCTTACCAAACTATAAATAGTAAATTATTATAAATATTAAACGCCCTTTGAATTCATCTTCAAAGGGCGTTTAATTTTTACTTTATTTAGTTTAGGCCTTTGGACTCTGTTTTTGTTCTTCTGCCGGCGGAGCAGCTAATTCGGGTTGCTCGAACAAATCTAAGTAAGCATAACCTATGTGCGAAATCACATCAGAAGCAATTAAGCTTTGGTAACTTTTAGATTCAATGGCAATATCGGCGGCTTTACCATGTAAATAGGTTCCAAAACAAGCAGCTTCAAACGGTGTATAACCTTGAGAAACCAACCCTGTAATAATTCCCGTTAATACATCTCCTGTTCCAGCAGTAGCTAAACCTGGATTTCCGGTGGAATTTATATAGTATTTGTTTTGGTATACCGTTATAGAATTGGCCCCTTTAATTATTACAATAAGCTTATATTTCTTAGTAAATGCTTTTACTTTATTCAGCTTATTAAAATCGTCTTTCCATGGTCCGATTAAGCGTTCTAACTCTTTCGGGTGCGGAGTTAAAATGGTGTCTGGTTTTAATAATTTCAATAAACTTTTCTTTTTAGACAGTAAATTCAATCCGTCGGCATCAATAATTAAAGGGAGTGTATTTTTTTCTAAAAAGGCTTCAAAAGCATTTAAGGTTTTTGTGTCGGTACCCAAACCTACACCTAGCCCAATCACGGTTGGTTTGACGTCGAAAGTCATGTTAGAAATAAGCTGTTCTTCTGCATCTGTAATTACCATAGCTTCAGGTACAGCGGTCTGAAGCGGGATATATCCACATTTCGGAACATAAGCTGTTACTAAACCTGCTCCTGCAGCCAAAACAGCCCGACAAGCCAATTGAACCGCTCCAATTTTACCATAACTTCCACCAATAATAAGTGTATGCCCAAAATCGCCTTTATGCGAAAACTTATCTCGTTGTTTGTACATAGGCAAAACATCCAACTTCCCTAAAATATGTGCTTCGGTTTCTGTGGTTTGTAAATATTCAGGGTCTATACCAATATTTAATGCTTCCCATTGATCGATATATTTCGATGTTTCGGGTAAGAAAAACACCAATTTAGGAGTTTGAAAACTTAAAATTAAATTAGATTTAACCACTTCATCTTCATGACTCGGAATGCGATCTGTATATAATCCTGAAGGAATATCTACGGAAATCGTTAACGCTTCGGATGCCTTTAAATGTTTAAATAAAGCCACTACCCAATCGTTAATTGGTCGATTTAGTCCGACACCAAAAATCGCATCGATTACAATATTTTGTTTCGAAATTTCAGGAAAATCATCTTCCTTATGTATAGAAACCGGCCAATCTTTGGTTGTTTCTTTTAAACGCTCATAATTGGTTAAAAAATCTTGCGACCGTTTATCGCTAAAATCAACGATATAGGTTTTTACATTATAACCATGAGTAATTAAATGCCTTGCCAACACCAAACCATCGCCCCCATTATTACCTATACCACAAAAAATTTGGATAAGTACCGGTGCGCCTTGTAATCGGGTGTCTAACCAATTAAACAAACTAATTCCGGCGCGTTCCATTAAATCAGCCGAGCTAATATTCTGTTTTTTTATAGTTAATCTATCGCCTTCATAGATTTGTTCTTTAGAAAATATTTTCATTCGTATTTATTTTGAAAAAATTCATTAGAGATTATTCATTTTTATAGATATAAATTGTATTTAAATAAACAATTTATGCTTAACAGTAAATAATCTGTAAAAAATTATGATCCGTTTTTTTATAACAGTAAAAGTAATACATTTGAGAAGTTTAGTAGTAAAAAATGCAAAATACAGAATTTACATCTCAATTTATTTCAATTCCAACACACGTTGGTTATACTGCTATTATTCGTACTTCTATATTAAACATTATTACCCCTTGGGGTAATTAATTATATATCTTCCGTCCACTCAATTTGTAATATTATGTTACAATATCAAAATATTAAGTTATTAAATTTATACAATCTAATCTAAAATGAAAGTATTAAAATTCGGAGGAACTTCTGTAGGATCCTCAAAAAACATAAACAACGTCGTTTCTATTCTAACAAAATATGCACAAACATCTCAGGTAATTTGTGTGGTTTCAGCCGTTGGTGGTATTACCGATAAATTATTAGAAGCAGGCCAATTAGCACAATCTAAAAACAGTGCATATCAAGAGGCTTTTTCAAATATTAAATCTATTCACCTAAACATTATTAAGGAATTAATTCCCGTAAATAATGAAACCGTTTTAAGCACTGTTGAAAGTAAATTAGACGATTTAAAAAACCTTTTAGATGGTATTTTTTTAATTAACGAATTATCGCCAAAAACATCTGATAAATTAGTGAGTTTCGGAGAATTATTATCTTCTTATATTATTGCAGAAACGCTTAAAGATCGTGGTGCAAATGCCGAACGTAAAAACAGTCAGGAATTAATTACTACCAATTCTAACTTTACTAAAGCAGAAGTAAATTATACCATTACTAACGACAATATTAAAAGCTATTTTAAAGATAGTAATTACGATATTACCATTTTACCAGGCTTTGTATCTAAGTCTATTACTGGAGAAATTACTACTTTAGGCCGTGGTGGATCTGATTTTACAGCAGCCATTGTTGCAGCAGCGTTACAAGTAGAGCAGTTAGAAATCTGGACCGATGTAAGTGGTATGTATACCGCCAATCCTAGAATGGTTAAACAAGCCTTGCCTATCGATAAATTATCGTATCAAGAAGCGATGGAACTGTCACACTTCGGAGCAAAAGTACTTTATCCACCAACAGTGCAACCGGTATTAAGTTTACAAATTCCTATTCATATAAAAAACACGTTAGAACCAGATGCGGTTGGTACCATTATTTCTAAAGACAGTAATAATGTAACCAATACAGCAAAAGGAATTACAAACATTAGTAATGTAGCCTTGTTAACACTTCAAGGAAACGGTATGGTTGGAATTCCAGGATTTTCTAGACGTTTATTCCAAACTTTAGCGCAGGAGAAAATCAATGTCATTTTAATTACTCAGGCATCTTCAGAGCATTCTATCTGTTTCGGGATAGATGAAAAAGATGCTGCATCTGCAAAAGTTGCTATCGATACGGAGTTTGAAAATGAAATTTCGCTTAAAAAAATCGATCCTATTTTAGTGGAGTCTGATTTATCTATCATTGCTTTAATTGGTGATAGCATGAAGAGTCACCAAGGTGTTAGCGGGAAAATGTTTAGTGCTTTAGGTAAAAACAACATTAATATTAGAGCGATTGCTCAAGGTGCTTCAGAACGTAATATTTCGGCAATTATCGCTCAAAACGATGTTAAAAAAGCCTTGAATATATTACATGAAGTCTTTTTTGAAGGTAATATAAAACAACTTAACGTATTTATTACAGGTGTTGGAAATGTTGGTGAGCGTTTGGTTGAACAAATAAAACAACAACGTAAATATTTAAAAGAAAACCTTAAAATTAATTTACGTGTTGCTGGACTTTCAAATTCAAGAAAAATGATTTTTGACGGTGAAGGTTTATCCCTAAAAAACTGGAAAGAACAATTAGAAACCGGTGAAGATGCAAGTTTAGAAGGCTTTTACGAAGGGGTTAAAAACTTAAACCTACGTAATAGTGTGTTTGTAGATGTTACTGCCAATAAGGATGTAGCCGATTTATATGCCAAATATTTAAAACAAAGTATAGCGGTGGTAGCATGTAATAAAATAGCGTGTTCTAGCAAGCTTGAAAAATATAAAGAATTAAAACAATTATCGTACAAATACAACGCACCTTATTTATTTGAAACCAATGTAGGTGCAGGTTTACCTGTAATTGACACGTTGAACAATTTAATCGCTTCTGGTGATAAAGTAACCTCTATTCAAGCTGTATTATCGGGAAGTTTAAACTTTGTGTTTAATAATTTTAACGATACGACTAAATTCTACGATGTTGTAAAACAAGCGGCAAAAGAAGGATACACAGAACCAGATCCAAGAATCGATTTAAGTGGTGTAGATGTAGCCCGTAAAATATTGATTTTAGCCCGTGAAAGCGGTACTGAAATGAATTTAGAAGATATTGAAAATACACCGTTCCTGTCTGAAGCAGGAGTAAAAAGCGATACGGTAGACGATTTCTACCAAACTTTAATTGACGATGAAGCGCATTACCAAAGTTTATATGCTTCGGCAAAGGCCAATAACAGTCAGTTAAAATATGTTGCAGAATTTAACAACGGACAAGCTAAAGTTGGCTTGAAAGAAATTCCAGAAGGACATCCATTCTATAACTTAGAAGGAAAAGATAATATTGTAATGTTTTACACACAGCGTTACCCAGAACAACCTATGATTATTAAAGGAGCTGGTGCCGGTGCAGAAGTTACAGCTTCAGGATTATTTGCAGATATAATAAGAATAGGAAACAACTAATTTAAATTTTAAGACAATTTTTATCTGAAAATTTAATAAAGTTGTCGCTTTAAAAACATGAACGAATTAAGAATATTTTCGCCTGCTACTGTTGCTAACGTTTCCTGCGGATTCGATGTTTTAGGTTTTTGCTTAGACAGTATTGGCGATGAAATGGTGATACGTAAAACCGATAAAAAAGGCATTCATATTACTAAAATTGAAGGCTATAATTTACCCTTCGAGGCCGAAAAAAATGTAGCTGGGGTGTCGGCTCTTGCGTTATTAGAAGATTACAAATCCGATTTTGGTTTCGAAATAGAAATCTATAAAAAAATTAAACCAGGCAGTGGTGTTGGTAGTAGTTCTGCAAGTGCCGCTGGTAGTGTATTTGGCATGAACGAACTCTTAGGTCGTCCATACAACAACACACAGCTTTCTTATTTTGCCATGAAAGGTGAAGCTTTAGCGAGCCAAAGTGAACATGCCGATAATATTGCTCCTGCCCTTTTTGGTGGCTTTACACTGGTTAAAAGTGTGAGTCCTTTAGAGATTTTAGAGATTCCAACACCAGACAATTTATATGCTACTATTATACATCCGCAGATAGAAATTAAGACTTCTGAAGCGCGTGCTATATTACCAAAGCAAGTCGATTTAACAGATGCCATTTCGCAATGGGCCAATGTAGGAAGTTTAATTCATGCTTTACACACAAGTAATTACGGATTAATTGAACGTTCACTACACGATGCCATTGTAGAACCGCATAGAAGCAAATTAATACCCTTATATCAGGACGTTAAATTAGCAGCCAAATCGGCTGGTGCTTTAGGAAGTGGTATTTCGGGTTCTGGACCATCAATTTTCAACCTATCGGAAGGTTTGGAAACAGCTAAAAAAGTAGAAGAAGCCATTCGTAAAGTTTATGCTAAAAGTGATATTGCATTCGATACTTATGTATCTAAAATCAATGCTGAAGGCATGAAAATACTAAGTCAACACAACTAAAAATATGAAAATCCGTAGTCATTCACAAAATCACTCGTCACTCTGAATTTATTTTAGGGTCTCAACTAAAAGTTTTGATTTATAAGCTTCGGTATGACGAAAACAAATAATTACAATAGAAAACGGATTATTAGACCAAAAAAAGAAAACTAAGAAAAAACCAAAACAAACGCTATGAATTATTTTAGTTTAAACAAAAAAGCTCCAAATACAACATTTAAAGATGCTGTAATTAGAGGCCTAGCTCCAGACCGTGGGTTATATTTCCCAGAAAGTATCACACCTTTATCTGAAGACTTTTTTAAGAATATCGATGCCTTATCGCATTCAGAAATTGCATTCGAAGCCATAAAACAATTTGTCTCTCCAGAGATTCCTGAAGCCGATTTAAAAACGATAGTAGAAGAGACATTAGCTTTCGATTTTCCGATAGTAGAACTAGATAAAAATATTTCTTTTTTAGAATTATTTCACGGACCAACCATGGCTTTTAAAGATGTTGGCGCACGATTTATGGCACGTTGTTTAGGACATTTTTCTAAAGAAGATGCCAAACAAGATGTTACCGTTTTAGTAGCCACTTCTGGCGATACTGGAGGTGCTGTTGCTAACGGATTTTTAGGTGTAGAAGGCGTAAACGTAGTTATTCTTTACCCTAGCGGAAAAGTGAGTGATATTCAAGAAAAGCAATTAACCACCTTAAAAAAGAATATTACAGCTTTAGAAGTTAATGGTACGTTTGACGATTGCCAGGATATGGTTAAGCAAGCGTTTTTAGACGACGACTTAATTTCTAAAATGAAATTAACATCGGCAAACTCTATAAACGTGGCCCGTTGGTTACCGCAACTGTTTTATTTTATGTTTGCCTATAAAGAACTTCATAAAAAGTACGACGAGCTTGTATTTTCTGTACCTAGCGGAAACTTTGGAAATGTTTGTGCTGGTATGATGGCACAACGCTTAGGTTTACCAGTCTCTCATTTTGTAGCGTCTAACAACGAAAATAATGTGGTAACACGATTTTTACAAACCGAAGAATACAGCCCTAAACCTTCTGTACAAACCATCTCTAATGCCATGGATGTTGGTAACCCGAGTAACTTTGTAAGAATTCAAGAAATCTATAACAACGATTTTAAAACGTTGAAAGAAAACCTGTCATCTTACAGCTTTACAGATGAAGAAACTAAAGAAGCTATGACAGAAATTTATAACGAGTATAGTTATGTTGCAGATCCGCATGGTGCTGTGGGATATTTAGGAGCAAAAAAATATATAGAAACGCATCCTAACGCACATTGTGTGTGTTTAGAAACTGCACACCCAACTAAATTTTTAGATGTTGTGGGCGAAGTTATTAAAGAAAACATCGCTTTACCTCCACAAATTTTATCGGTAATGGATAAAAAGAAAAAGTCTATTAAAATTGATACCTATTCAGATTTGAAAAACTATTTATTAAAATAGAATTTCATTTTTTAAGAAGGAATCAAATTTTTCACATAAAAGGCTGCCAAAAAAGTTTTAAAAGCCGTCATTCTGAATTTATTTCAGAATCTCATCATATTGATAACCAATCATTATGAGAACATGAATTACCTTGCCTACCGGCAGATGGGAGTTCAAGTTGACGAAAATCTAACTTGTTTGACAGCCTTTTTTTTATTTTGATCATGAACACGCTTAGCTAAAAAGGATTTAAATATAATCCTACTACTCCGCTATCCAGAAAAGTTTTTATTTAACTATTAACTACACTATGTTCTACCATTTCTATATTTTGGCTAAGTTTTCTATTCGTATTAATAAAACGAATAATTAGGTAGCCATAAAATACCAACACGGGTAATTTCATAAAATCCCAATACGGATTATTCGTATCACTACCTAGATGCCATAAAACTAAAATTGCAATAAAAAATACATAAATTCTTATACCTCTAAAACGGTTAAAAGCAGCATTTAAATGGTCAATGATTGTTTGTAATTCATTATTCAACGTATCTATACCTACAAAATCAGATTTTGAATCTATAAATTTCAAATGCTTTAATAGCTTAAGTTCATACCATCCATTTGGAAGGTATATAGCAGAACTCAGCGCTAATAGAATTAATAATCCACTATCTATCCATTTAAAAACATTTAAGTCTAAATGCTCAAAAATTTTAGATAACACAACAATCCCTGCTAAAATAATGGTTAAAACGAGTTCTATTACCGTTGATTTTTTTAGAAATTTAATTCGTTTTTCATTCTCTATTTTATTATCTGCTAGATTAGATTTTAGCGAAAAAATAATTTGTATCCGCTCCTTAATTTTTTGATTCATACCCCATTAATTAGTTTTGTTTCATTTTTGGAGTAAACAATTTAAGTACCAAAGCTAATCCTATAGCACTTAAACCTCCTCCTATGGTAGACCATATATCATTATCTTTAAAAAAATAACCCAAGCAAATTCCTAAAATAATAATTGCAATTCCGATACCTTGTTGTCTATTCATAATATTTTAAAATGTTTTTGTTATTTAAGTGCATCAATTCCAAAGCCACCATTCGGCTTTAAATCCTAAGTAATAGCCCCAACGTTCTGCACCAGTAAACTGTAAATAGGGTGAATACAGATTTTCCATAGCAAAATCGTTATACCTGGCTACAGAAGCAACGAATCGCAAATGTGGTCTGGCCCAAATATTTCGGGCACCTGTGGGGACATAAACCGGAGCTATACTTAATTTAGTCATACTGGCCATAGGGTTTTCGCCATCCTTACGCTGCGAATAATGTAGTTCGGCAATAAGGTGAAAATAATCGCTAATGTAAAATTCGTTTCGAGTACCTACCGAAAAATCATGTTTTCTATTATAAACCTCCTTTTCAAAATAAGTAGGCGCCATATCATTAGATGCTGCACCACCTTTACTCTGAGTTAAAATAACATAACCATTTAAAGAATAAAATTCAGAAAAATTAAGCACCATATTATTTACAATCGCCAAAGAATAAGCGCCTTTATAACTTAAAGATAGCGAGTCTGGAGCACCATATGTTAACCAGGTTTTCGATAAGCCCCCATCGCCCCCATTAGCAATTCCTGTACCGTACCGTATGGTAAAATCGTTAAACGAATCGGGTTTCATTTTAAGAAATTTTTTATGATGCCTTAACCCTACCACAAAACCCTTATCGGAAGGAAAATTAACCGCTACTTCAACATCGCCTTCTTCGGTTAAGTCATTCTCGTTATCGCCGTCTCCCATATAATGAAATTCACCCATAGCTGTAATAGCATTCGATTCATTAATATTAAAATCGTGCTCGCCAATAAACACAGTACGTTGTCTTAAAGCGGCACTTGGTGTTCCTGTTTTTATATTTAAATAAAAGTAAGGCGGCAATGTAGACGTGGTATCTACAGAGGCAACAAAAATAGCTGCAAACCTCGATTTTTTATATTCTACGCCCACCCCTTGACCAGAATGATCGTTAAAATAAAAATGATCGGCTATATGTGCATCTTGTCCGCGATAAAATCGAGAACCAATCCAAATATTTAAATCTTTTCCTCTAATATTTCTAGCTTCAACATACAATTCTGGCATAGCTATGGTTAATCCGCCCAAACTTGATGTCGAAGAGTTTCCTATAGATGTTAAACTCGTAGAATAGGCAGACAAACGCATTTGCATATGTATTTCTGTGCTATCGCCTTTTTTCGGTGTGAATGTTAAATTAGGTACCAGTTCTACATAGTCTTGTTCTTCTAACCGTCCACCAATACTTCCCATATTATTTAGGTTAAGTCGGCGACCAATAGATTCGCCATTTTCAAAAGACCAATCTACCCCTACACGACCATAAGACCCAATATAAAACTTTTTGTTTTTGGCATATTCGTAATTGACTTGCGAAAATCCGTGAAAAGAAATAGACAAAAATGCCAATAAAATAATAGCGTTTTTAATAGATGTAAAATCAATAAAGTTCTTGATTTTCATATAATTTAGTTAGTTGGTTACTCAAATATAATAAGTTATGCTGAATAAATACAATCTTGATTTACATTAAATTATTAATAAACCATCTTCTTATTCAAGATTAAAGCGTGCTATAATTAAGTTGATTTTATACACTTCTCCCGCTAAAAACAGATAAATTTCAATACTTTTGCAGCATATTCAATTCTATCTAAATGAAAAAAACAGCTTTAACTACAACTCACGAAGCTCTAGGTGCTAAAATGGTACCTTTTGCAGGATTTTATATGCCCGTTCAATACGAAGGTGTAAACATAGAACATGAAACAGTTAGAAAATCTGTAGGTGTTTTTGATGTAAGTCACATGGGAGAATTTTTAATTGAAGGTCCTAATGCCTTAGACTTAATTCAAAAAATAAGTAGCAACGACGCTTCTAAATTAACAGTAGGTAAAGCACAATACAGCTGTTTACCAAATGAAGATGGTGGTATTGTTGACGATTTAATTATTTACAAACTAAAAGAAGAAACTTATTTACTTGTTGTAAACGCTGGTAATATTGAAAAAGATTGGAATTGGATTACCTCGCAAAACGATGTTAGTGCAAATATGCGCAACTTAAGCGAAGATTATTCTTTATTAGCGATTCAAGGCCCAGAAGCTATAGAGTCTATGCAACCATTAACAAGCAAAAATTTAGCTGGGATTGCGTTTTATAGTTTCGAAATTGGTGATTTTGCAGGAATAGAAAATGTTATTATTTCGGCTACAGGATATACTGGTAGTGGTGGCTTCGAGATTTATTGTAAAAACAATGAAGTAAAACAAATTTGGGATAAAGTTGTAGATGCTGGTGCCAAACCTATAGGACTTGCTGCTCGTGATACCTTACGTTTAGAAATGGGGTATTGTTTATATGGAAATGATATAGACGACACCACATCGCCAATAGAAGCAGGTTTAGGGTGGGTAACAAAATTCACTAAAACCTTCACTAATTCTGAAGCCTTAAAAGCAGAAAAATTAGCTGGACCAGACAGAAAATTAGTCGCATTTAAAATAGATGGTCGCGGAATTCCTCGTCATGGTTACGACATTGTAGATAACGATGGTAACAAAATAGGAACCGTAACTTCGGGTACCATGTCGCCTTCTTTAGGTATTGGTATTGGTTTAGGTTATGTGTCTTCGGCTTATACTGCTATAGACAGTAAAATTAATATACAAATTAGAAAAAATGCTATTCCTGCAACGGTTGTAAAGCTTCCGTTTTATAAAGGCTAATAGTAGCTAGGCTTCTCAAGAAGTAGGTTTATGAAGGAGAGCAGAAGCAAACATAAAATCTTAATTTTAGGAGCAAGTGGCTTTATAGGTAATGCGATCTATAAAGAGCTTTGCTCCTATTTTAATACCTATGGAACTTATCATATTTCTAGAAAAGAGTTTGATAACAATCAGCATTTTTTTCAGTATAAAGTTGAAGAAGATGATATTTTCGAAATTCTAGACGCCGTTCGACCTACTATCATCGTATCGGCATTACGCGGAGATTTTTCAGCACAAATTATAGCTCATAATCACCTATCCGAATATCTCTTGGCAACCAATACACGACTCTTTTTTATGTCATCGGCCAATGTTTTTGATGCCTATAGCCAATATCCTAGCTACGAATACGACAAAACATTGAGTCATAGCATATATGGGCATTTCAAAATTAAAATTGAAAACATGCTCATGCGATTGCCTAAAAGACAAATTGTTATTTTAAGGGTACCCATGGTATTTGGAGCGCAGTCGCCAAGAATACAAGAGATTAAACAGCATTTACACGAAAAGACTGCTATAGAAGTATTTCCTAATTTAATTATGAATGTAACGTCCGATTCTAAACTTACGCAGCAAATTCATTATTTAATTAATAGGAATAAATATGGGATTTATCATTTAGGGAGTACCGATTTAGTACATCACGATGAATTTATAAAGGAAATCATTTCAACTATTGGGCTTTATAACCCGGTTTTAAAACAAGTATTTACTACAAACGACGATAGATATTTAGCAGTTTTACCTAAAGATAACTTATTACCAAAACACCTAAGAGTGATTAGCAAACAAATATTAACCGAATTAGAAGTGTAATTGATTTTACCAGTAATAATCACTATTTTTAGTACCAATTAAAACACAAAAAAAATGAGCAAATTATCAGAAGAAGATATAGAAAAGCGTTTATTAAACTTACCAGAATGGGAGTATTACGAAGACGCCATACACGCCGAATTTGAATTCGAAAACTTTAAAGATTGCTTTAGTGCTATGAGCAGAATTGCATTCGAGTGCGAAGCCTTAAACCATCATCCAGATTGGTCTAATGCCTATAATGTACTCTCTATTTCGCTAACTACACACAGCGAAAATGGTGTTACAGAAAAAGATTTCAAATTAGCAAAAGCGATAGAAGATATCCTAGAACCAGACGAAGATTAAACTTAAATTTGTTGACATATTTTTTTAAATTTGCAATCAACTAAAAACATATACATATCCAATATATTTCCGTAAGCAGTTCTTGTAATAAAGATGCTGGCTTGTCTAGCAGATTTGAGATTAGCCCATTTAAGGTCGGGCTCAAAAAACACTACTTTTGGATGTAGACGGATACCTAATAAAAATATTAAAATACATAAGAAATGGGAAGAGCTTTTGAATTTCGTAAAGCACGTAAAATGAAACGTTGGTCTGCCATGAGTAAAGCATTTACTCGTATTGGTAAAGACATTGTAATGGCAGTTAAAGAAGGTGGTCCAGATCCAGATAGTAATGCACGATTACGTGCCGTTATCCAGAATGCTAAGGCCGTTAACATGCCTAAAGACAATGTAGAACGTGCCATAAAACGAGCTAGCGACAAGAGTTTAGGCGATTTTAAAGAAGTCCTTTTTGAAGGCTATGCACCTCATGGAATTGCTATTTTAGTAGAAACGGCTACAGATAATAATACGCGTACCGTTGCCAATATACGTAGCTATTTTAATAAATGTGATGGGAGTTTAGGAACATCTGGATCTGTTGTTTTTATGTTTGACCATACGTGTAATTTTAGAATTAATGCCGAAGGTATAGATCCAGAAGAATTGGAATTAGAATTAATTGATTTTGGAGCCGAAGAGGTTTTTGCAGACGACGATGGTATTTTAATCTACGCTCCTTTCGAGAGTTTTGGTGCCATTCAAGCCGAATTAGAGTCTAGAGAAATAGAAATTTTATCTTCAGGTTTCGAACGTATTCCGCAAATTACAAAGGAATTAACAGCAGAACAGGTTGCCGATGTAGATAAACTTTTAGAAAAAATTGAAGAAGATGACGATGTACAAAACGTATATCACACCATGAAAGAATCTTCAGACGAAGAGTAAATTCAAACTTCAAAAATCATATTAAAAAGAAGCCGTCCGAAAAGTATTAAAGTCCAACCTTCTGAATGTATTTTCAGATGTTCATCCATGGAAAGTCAAGGGTGTAAAAATTGAATTTCCTTGCCTATTTGTAGTCAAGAATTCAGATTGGAAAAATTCAACTTTTTAGACAGTTTCTTTTTTATTCCAAATAAAATTATCTCCTAAAGGTGAATAAATCTATAAAACCTAGAAAATATATGATTAGGGTTTTGTAAATTTGACTTCCAAAAATACATTCATTTAGCTCTCATAAAATATGCCTCACATTAAGCGTATAGAATCAGAAATATCAGATTTACAACATAAATTACGTCACCATAAATTATACGATGTGCTTACCACCGCAGAAGATGTTAAGCTATTTATGGAACATCATGTGTACACCACATGGGATTTTATGTCTTTGTTAAAAACCCTGCAATTGCAATTTTCTACATTTAAATTACCTTGGGTACCGAATGATAATCCCGACATTTTTAAATTTATAAATGAAATCGTAGCTGCAGAAGAAAGCGATGTTAATGAATTGGGTGAAACCAAAAGTCATTTTGAGATGTATGTAGATAGTATGCATCAAATTGGAGCGAATACGACCTTAATTACAACTTTTACAGAACTTATACATAATAAAATATCGGTTTCTAAAGCGGCTAAATTGGTGTATATTCCAGAGTTTATAAAAGATTTTATCGAATTTACGTTTAATATTATTGAAACCAAGAAGCCACATGTTATGGCCGCCGTTTTTATTTTTGGACGAGAAGATATTATTACAGATAAAGTTTTAAAAGTGATTAACTCTATCGAATCTGAAGATATTTCATGTTCTAAAATAAAGTTTTTATTAAACCGCTATCTCTTCTTAAAACAAGAAGATCATCGTGCCTTATCGTATAGGATGTTATCTAAATTATGTGGTTCAGATCTAGTAAAATGGGAAGAAGTATTAACCGCTTCCCGCGAAGCTTTAGAACACCGTATTATTCTATGGGATAATATTTATACTATTATAAAAACCAATAAAGAAGAATTGGATTAGTCTCGTATTACCTTATTGTTTTATCATAATCCAATTTTTATGCATTTAACCTTTAAATTATGAATTGGATTTTACTTGTAATAGCCGGCTTATTCGAAGTAGGTTTTGCTTCTTGTTTAGGTAAAGCAAAATATACCCAAGGCATAGAAGCCACATATTGGTATATTGGCTTTTTTGTGTGTTTAACCATAAGCATGGTGCTCTTGGTAAAAGCAACCGAAACATTACCTATAGGCACTGCCTATGCCGTGTGGACAGGAATTGGGGCTGTTGGTACCGTGTTAGTTGGTATATTTATTTTTAAAGAACCTGTAGATTTTTGGAGAGTATTTTTCTTATCTACTTTAATACTTTCTATTGTTGGATTAAAATTTGTATCGCATTAACCGAAACTTTTTTCCGGCACTTTACCTACAACACCTTTAAAAAAGGCCTCCATAAATTTAAAATCGGCTTCCATATCGTCTGTAGGATAGAATGGTTTCGAAATCACATTTTGCTTTTTACCAAAATCGAAAGTTATCATTACAATAGGTACGTTAGCTTCTTTAGCTATGTAATAAAACCCCGTTTTCCAGGCTTCAACTTTCTCACGCGTTCCCTCGGGAGCAATATTTAAACGAAATTCTTCTCTGTTTTTAAACAACTCGGCAATAGCTTGTACTTTATTTTGTCCAGAAGTTCTATCTAAGGCCACACCTCCTACTTTCCTGAAATACCAACCCATAGGCCATTTAAAAAGCTCTTTTTTGGCTACAAAATTTATAGGAGTGTCTTTAATTTTACGAATTAAGATACCGATATAAAAATCGTGCCAACTGGTATGAGGAACAGCAATTACGATATACTTTTTTAAGTCGCGTGGAAAATCACCTATTAATTTCCATTTTAATACCTTAAAATATATAAACTCATAAAGTGATTTAATCATAATAAAAAAATTTACAGGCAGTTGCTGTTACATAACACTGTACATGCTTTTTAATTTATCTCTAGTAATTGTTTTTTTCCAATTTGGTCCTAAAGCATTTTCCCAAAGCGGTACAAGACTTAAAGCGACATCGATCATCGTATTATACTCTGCATCAGTTAAATCTTTACACAGCCCTTGAGGTAATTGGATGTTATGTTTTAGTTTCATGGCTTTAAAAAGCTTAACGCCTTCCGGATAAAACTCTTCCAATTGATCGAACACGATGCAATTTCCTAGTCCGTGTTTTGTTCCTAATAAATAAGACAAACCATAACTCATGGCATGCGCAATACCTACCTGCGAATAAGCAATACTCATGCCACCATGCCAAGAGGCCATCATTAATTTATCTTGCGCTTCCTTTTTGTCTAATGTATTATCTAGAAAAACCTCCTTACACAAAGCCATAGCTTTTTCGCCATAACTTTGGCTAAATGCATTTAAATAAGTACCTGTTAAAGATTCTACACAATGAATATAACAATCCATGCCGGTATAAAACCATTGGTTTTTAGGAACATCATTTATTAATTCTGGGTCTAACACCACCTGATCGAAAGGTGTATAATCTGAATTTATTCCTAATTTTTTTTCAGGCCCTGTTAACACGGTGGTTCTAGACACTTCAGAACCGGTTCCGGAGATCGTTGGAATTCCAACGTGATAAATTGCTGGATTTTTAACTAAATCCCATCCCTGATAATCACTGGCTTCTCCTTCGTTTGTCAACATAATAGATACCGCTTTAGCAATATCTAATAAAGTACCGCCTCCAATACCAATTATACCAGATGGGCGGTCTTTAAATTTTAAAATAATATGTTCTACAAGGGCATCAATTTGTGAAGTTTTTGGTTCATCGGCCGCAGAAACAAAAATTATTTCATCTTCATACCCTAACGGAATACGAGAAGTGATTTTGTCGTTGCCTTGAAAAACGTCATCAACAAAATATATAAATGGTGCTTTTACGTTTAAACGTTTAGGTGCTAAAATGTCTTCTAACTGATTAAAACTACCACGTCCAAATATGACTTTGGACACCATCGGAAAATTTTTAAAATTCATACTAATTATATAATAACACGTGTATTATTCAGTTTATAAAAGCTGTAATAAGTCTTTTAAACCATTAAGAGTCTTATACGCTTTATTTTGTATCTCGTTTTCTGTAACTTGTTCGTGTACCCAAGTGGTGTGAAACGGAATATGAATGGCTTGGGCATTTATGTTTACAAGGGGCAGTACATCAGATTTTAAAGAGTTCCCAACCATTAAAAATTCGGAAGGATCAATCTTTAAATGATTTAATAAATTAGAATAGTTTTCTTCTTTTTTATCGCTAACCACTTCTATATGATGAAAATATTGCAATAAACCCGATTGTTTTAATTTGCGTTCCTGATCTAATAAATCGCCTTTAGTGATTACTATTAATCTGTAGTTTTCTGCTAATGATTTTAAAACCAGTTCTACATCTGCTAATAAATCTACAGGTTTGTTAATCATCTCTTTTCCTATATCTAGAATAGCTTTTATAGTACTATTAGAGACTGTATTATTAGATATTTCTAGAGCCATTTCAACCATAGACAACACAAAACCTTTTATACCGTAACCGTATAAAGGCAGGTTTTTTAACTCCATTTTAAAAAGTTCCTGATCGATTTGGTTTATGGTTTCGTACTGAGATAATAAGGTTGCAAATTTTGCCTCCGCATCTCTAAAATAGGTTTCGTTCACCCATAAAGTATCATCGGCATCAAACCCAACTACTTTTATTTTACTATAATCTACTTCCATAATTTCTTGGCGCGTTCTAAATCTTCAGGCGTGTCAATTTCTACTCCTTGTACATCGGTTTCTACCATTTTTATACGCTTACCATATTCTAAATAACGAATACATTCAATTTTTTCTGAAGCTTCTAGAGGCTTCATTGGTAATTTATAAAAATCTAAAATCGCCTCTTTTCTAAAAGCGTAAACCCCTTTATGTTTAAAATATTTTACGTTTACATTGGGATCTCTCGGATACGGAATCGGGCTTCTAGAAAAGTATAAAGCAAAATTAAAATTATCGACAATCACTTTTACTGTATTCGAATTAGCTATTTCCTCCTGATCTGTAATATGAACCATTAAAGAAGCCAAATCGATTTGTTTGTCGGTATCGTCCTTAAATACTTCTATTAACTTTCTTAAAGATTCTACATCTGTAAATGGTTCATCACCTTGTACATTTACCACAATGTCTATATCTAAAAACTCGACTGCTTCGGCAATTCTATCGCTACCACATTCGTGTTCTTTAATGCTCATAATCGCTTTACCTCCATTATTTACAACTTCATTATAAATAATATCGCTATCTGTTACAACAATAACATCGTCGAATAATTGGGTGGCAACTGTAGCTTCGTAAGTCCGTAGAATAACACTTTTCCCTCCTAAATCTTGCATTAATTTCCCCGGAAAACGAGAGGCGCTATACCGCGCAGGAATCATTGAAATTATTTTCATAGTATAAAACTAAATCAACTTCAAAAATACAATTTTCTAATACATTTTAGGTGTCGCAAATCGTAAAGTTTTTATAAGTGTTACAACTCAAAAAGATTATTCTTAAATAAAAGACAATTTTTAACAGAGCAACTTCATTAATTCGTAACTTTAACTAACATTAATTTTAAAAACCATAAAAAAATGTCTGGTATATTAGATTTATTAAATAGTGATTCAGGTAAAAGCCTAGTAAACGAATTAGCAGGACAAACAGGTCAAGACGAAAGTAAAACAGGACAATTACTCTCTATGGCATTACCGGTACTCATGCAAGCTATGAATAGGAATGCAAGTGCTTCTCCTGAAAGTGCCGATAGCCTTTTAAACGCTCTAAACTCAAAACATGACGGAAGTATTTTAAATGATTTAGAAGGGTACTTTAAAGGTGGAGTTGATGAATCTGCTATAAACGACGGAAGTAAAATTTTAAATCATGTTTTAGGGGATAAACAACAACACGTAGAACATGCTTTAAGTCAGAAGTCTGGAATTAACGCTGGTACCGTTGCACAAATTTTAAAAATGGCGACACCTTTAATAATGGGCTATTTAGGCAAAAAGAAAGCCGAACACAATGTCAATAATTCTGGCGATTTAGGAGGATTATTAGGAGGATTATTAGGAGGAAGCGATCCTAAACATGAACGTAGTTTCTTAGAATCTATTTTAGATGCAGATGGAGACGGAAGCATTGTAGACGATGTTGCAGGTATGTTTTTAGATGGCAATAAAAAAGGAAACTCTGGTGGATTATCTGGAATGATTGGTGATTTACTAAAATAATCTTTTACATACTTTACAATATAAAAAAGCCAAGCCACGTTGCTTGGCTTTTTTGTGTCCCTACTTTACTTTTAAAACTTAATTAATAATTGTATATTTAATAAAATTCGTTTTAAAATGAAAGCACTAGTCTACATCTTTATAATTGCCATTTGTTTTGTTGGATGCCATTCCACCAAGCCAAAAGTAGCTAGTGGCACCTCTGAAGTGAATCTTACAGAAAACGATACCGTTCGCATAGAAAATGATAGTTTAGAGTATGAAATTATTATTATAGAACCTGGTTTTAATTATTGGTTGGCTAGTACAGCCCGGCCGGAAGGATACTACACCCAACAATTCTTAGAATCTAGAAACTACGTGATGGTTGTAGAGTGGAATAATCGTGTAATTAACCCAGGTCGCTACGATCCTAATTTATATGAACTCACCATAGATTATAGGCCCAATATAGATTATGGATATGAAGTGAATTATAAGCTTTATAATTATTTTATATACTTTCAGATAAAATACAATCAGAAATTGTCTGGTTTTGTTCCTAGAATTTAACATATATTTGCAGTCGTAAATATTTATGGAAAAATTTAAAAAACATTGGGAAATCACTAAAAATTGGCAACTCATCTTTCCAATTGTAGGGTTATTGACCCTTATATATAGTGGTTTTAAGATTTCTCGCTCCATTCTCGGAAATTACAGTCCTTATATTATTGCCCTATCGACTGTAGTAATTTCATTTTTACTATTAAAATTCTTTCTTTTTCTGTTTAAAAAAGTAGAAAAAAAATGGGTCTTAAACTACCGTTGGGAAATGATTCGTGTGTTTATGGTATTTGCCGTAACAGGGTCTTCCTCTCTATTTGTTGGTAGACCTATTATGCAATGGATTGGAATTACTAAAGAGAATTTAAGCCCGTTTTTATACTGGACCTTATACATTATTGTAGGTATTATATTTTACCAGATTCTATTGGTCTTTTTTGGATGGTTATTCGGGCAGTTTGAATTTTTCTGGACATTTGAAAAGAAAATGCTACGTCGTTTTGGTTTAAAACGATTTGTAGATTAGTATGCAAAAACTAAAAAAACATATTGCTTTTAAATCCTTTACCTTGGTATTGGTTTTTACCCTCCTAACTCCAACATTGGTGAAGTTTCATCACATTTTTGAAACCCACCATCACGAGGTTTGTCACGGCGAAAAAAACACGCATCTACACACAGCAAATGTAGATTGTGAGTTCTATAAATTTCAATTAAATCATCTTTTTACGATACCAATTTTTATTGCCGAAATTCCCTTGGTTAAAGAAAATCACCAATTAATTTCATCGCAATATCACTTTATAAGCGATTACCAACATCTCCCTTTTGCATTAAGAGGACCTCCTGTTTTAATTTAAACCAACTCACTTAATTTGATTAAAATCAGTACTTTACATTGTTTAAATTAAACACATACAAATGAAATCATTCATAATAATATTATTATGTTTTGTAGCAATGCCCAGTATGGCACAAAACATACTACAAGGTCGTGTAGTAGAAGACGACACACAACAAAGCCTAGCATTCATAGAGGTATATTTTCCACAACTTGAAAAAGGAGCTATTACCGATGGGGATGGAAATTTCGCTATAGAAAACCTACCTACAGGAACTTACAAATTGGTTAGTTCTTCTATGGGTTACGAGACAACAACGCAAAACGTTACTTTACCTTATACAGGAAACCTTTTAATTTCTATTAAAACGTCTGCTATAGAAATGGAAGAAGTTATAATATCGACTCCCTTTCATAAATTACAACGCGAAAACGTTATGAAAGTGGAACGTGCAAAAGTTGGAGATTTAAAAGCAAGTGGAGCAGTAACTTTAGCTCAAGGGATTACAGATATTCCAGGTGTTGAAAGTATTACTACTGGAATGAGTATTGGTAAACCGGTAATTAGAGGTTTAAGCTCCAATCGAGTATTAGTTTATACTCAAGGTGTCCGTTTAGAAAACCAGCAATTTGGAGACGAACACGGGTTAGGTATAAATGATGCTGGTATAGAAAGTGTGGAGGTTATAAAAGGTCCGGCATCCTTGCTTTATGGTAGCGATGCTTTAGGAGGGGTTTTGTATTTAAACCCAGAACATTTTGCGGCACAAGATGAATCTCACGGAGATTTTGGAGTAATGTATTATGGAAACACCCAAGGTATCAGTACCAATTTAGGATATAAAACATCTGCTAATAAATTTAAATTTTTAATCCGAGGAAGTTTATCTGAACAATCCGATTACAACACAGAAGATTACCGCGTTACCAATACACGTTTTAAGGAAAAAGATTTAAAAGCAGGATTCGGATTTCAAGATACTCATTTTAAAACCGAAGTTCGTTATAATTTAAACGATTCTAGACTAGGTATCCCTGAAGAAATTGGCGAACAGTCTACTAATAAATCTCCACTGTTGCCCTATCAGCAAATTACCAACCATATTTTTAGTTCCAAGTCTAGTATCTTTTTTAAAGACTCGAGTTTAGATGTAAATCTTGGTTTTTTATATAATGACAGAAAAGAGTTTGAAGAAGAGCACGACCATGATCATGACGATGACCACGACCATGACCATGCCATAGCTTTTGATGAACATGATGAGCATGACGATCACGAGGAATTACACCCGGCACTTCATATGAAGTTAAAAACATTTAATTACGATATTAAATACAACATGGCAACCTATGGTAAAGTAGAAACTATAATTGGTGTGCAAGGTATGCATCAAGTGAATACCAATTATGGAGAAGAAACTTTAATTCCAAATGCAACGACAAACGATATTGGTATTTTGGCAACATCACATATCCATTTTAATACAATAGATGTGCAATTAGGAGCCCGGTTTGATACACGAAGCATTTCTACAGAAACAGAATTAAATAAAACATATAATAGTTTTAATGGTGCGGCGGGTTTAAAAACCAATATTGCAAAAAACACCTCCTTACGATTAAATTTAGCTACTGGATTTAGAGCTCCTAACTTGGCAGAATTAACATCTTACGGAGCACATGAAGGCACAAATCGTTTTGAAATTGGGAATCCGGATTTAGAAAACGAGCAAAATTTTCAAACAGATTTAGCCATAGAATATAAAAACAAGCATATTGAAGTATTTGCAAATGGTTTCTATAATATAGTTAACAATTACATCTACCTTTCTCCTAACGGGGAATATATAAATAACGACCCCGTGTATTTATACCTACAGGACGATGCTGCTTTATATGGAGGTGAATTTGGTGTTCACATTCACCCACATCCAATCCATTGGTTACATATTGAAAGTAGTTTTGAAACAGTAACCGGGAAACAAGATAGTGGCGAGTACTTACCTTTAATTCCTGCAAATAGTTTTAACAATACCGTTCGTGTAGAGTTTGAAAAAACCTGGATGCAAAAAGGATATGCGTTTGTAAAATTAAGCACCACTCTAGACCAAGATAACGTCAGTGAATTTGAAACCGACACAGATGGTTACAACTTGTTTAGTGCTGGTATTGGAGGAAACTTTAAAGTATTTAAAAATATTTTAAATGTAAGTATTACAGGAACTAACCTTACCAATAAAAAATATATAAATCACTTATCGCGATTAAAAGCAGATGGTATTTACAATATGGGTAGAAATATAAGTGTAGGTTTAACCTACAAGTTATAAGGATAACATATTAGGATCTCAAACAAAAAAGTCTCTTATATAAGAGACTTTTTTGTTTTTAATTGTTGTTGTTTAACTTTCTTAGCGCTGTACACATAGGTGTAAAACCACATTAAGGTAAACGTTGGTATGATATCTAAACCAGGCATAGCTTCTTCTAAAAACGAAATTCCTGCTGCAATTTTTCCTTGTTGTCCTTTATACATTTTGGTCATGATCCAAGCCGACATTGGCGCCCAAATAATATCGAAAAACTCTCCTATTCCAGGGATAATAAAACTAACATATCCTATAGCATCTAAAAAGATGCTTAAGACTAGCTTTTTATAATTTTTGTTATTTGACATATAGTACACTTAGTATTGTTTAACTCCTTAAGTGCAAGAAACATACCAGATTATAACTATGACAAATTTTCACTAATAAGCTTTAAAAACTCATTACGTGTTTCTATTTTCTCAAACTGCCCACGAAAGCCCGAAGTTGTTGTTACCGAATTCTGTTTCTGAACCCCTCGCATCATCATACACATATGGCTCGCTTCAATAACCACAGCAACTCCTTGAGGTTTTAAGGTTTCGTTTATACAGTCTAAAATTTGCTGAGTTAATCGTTCCTGTACCTGTAATCGTCTTGCAAAAACATCTACTATTCGTGGTAATTTACTCAACCCGACAATGTGACCGTTTGGAATATACGCAATATGTGCTTTTCCGAAAAAAGGTAACATATGATGCTCGCAAAGCGAATATAATTCTATATTTTTCACTATTACCATTTCGTTATAAGACTCTTCGAACATGGCACTTTTTAAAATTTCGGCTGCATCTAAATCGTAACCTTGAGTTAAAAATTGGATGGCTTTAGAAGCCCGTTCAGGAGTTTTAATTAAGCCATCGCGAGAGACATCTTCACCAATATTTTCAATAATACTTTGGTACTTTAATTTTATATCGTCTGTAAGGTCTAAGTTATATTCTTCGTAATGTTTATAAGGCATAAATTGGTGTTTAAATGAAACAAAGATAGTAGTATTGATTGTATTAAAGATAAAGAATATAAATTAGACCTAAATAAGAAGAGTTTCAAATACGATTAGTCAATGAAATATGTACAAAATGTTGTAAAATGATAATATGATTAAAAACGTACAATCTAGAAAACATTATATGATTCTAAACAGCGGTAACACTTTGTTGTAATGTATGTGTTTTCCTAGTTCTATATTTTTTTTAATTCAGAAGAAATCAAAATCTATTTAATTTTGTAGGATAATATATAAGTATTACTTTAATCATCTTAATTACATTGCATGATTCAAGCGAAAAACATTCATAAATATTACGACGATTTCCATGTTTTAAAAGGTGTAAACCTGCATATAAAAAAAGGTGAAATTGTATCGATTGTAGGTGCTTCTGGCGCTGGAAAAACTACCTTATTACAAATCTTAGGCACCTTAGACACGCCATCAAAAAGAGAACCTTGCGAACTTATAATCAACGGTGTAAATATCCAAAATTTAAAAGAAAAGAGCTTAGCAAAATTTAGAAACGAACACATAGGATTCATTTTTCAATTTCATCAATTATTACCGGAGTTTAGTGCTTTAGAAAACGTATGTATTCCTGCTTATATAAAAGGAACGACTACCAGTGCGGCCGAACCTAGAGCAAAAGAATTACTAGATTTTTTAGGTT
The DNA here is from genome assembly GCF_001685485.1 of Formosa haliotis. Lineage (NCBI taxonomy): Bacteria > Pseudomonadati > Bacteroidota > Flavobacteriia > Flavobacteriales > Flavobacteriaceae > Formosa > Formosa haliotis. The sequence goes on from NZ_BDEL01000001.1 coordinate 607,547, forward strand.
TATCGCACCGTTATCACCATAAACCTAGCGAGCTGTCCGGCGGAGAACAACAACGTGTCGCCGTAGCACGAGCCTTGATAAATAATCCAGGATTAATTTTTGCCGATGAACCTTCGGGAAATTTAGATAGTGAATCTGCCGAACAATTACACAATCTCTTTTTTAAACTAAGAGAAGAATTTGGTCAAACCTTCGTAATTGTAACACATAACGAGGATTTAGCGAATTTGGCAGACCGAAAATTAGTCATGGTAGACGGTAATATTAAAGCCTAATATGGAGACATACAAAATTATTTTACACCGCTTTATCACGTTTCTTAAAGCCCCTTACGTAGGTAACAAAACCTTGTTTCATGATTTTAATAAGGTTCAGGTTTTCATCACCGCTTTGGTAACCACATTTGTTTTAAACTTTGGTTTCACCATACTTTTTACCATTATAGAAACTATGGGGCTTGTTAATTTTGAAGATCATGCCTCTACAAAACTCTTCGAAGATTATCCACCTTATGCTATAGCTATTATTGGTGTAATCCTAGCTCCGTTATTAGAAGAACTCTTTTTTAGAGGTCCATTAACACTTTTTCATAACAACAAATGGTTTATTTATGTGTTTTATGTCTTTGCTATAGGTTTTGGTTTAATTCATATTAGCAATTTCGAAATAACACGAAATGTCATCATTTTGGCCCCTATTCTCGTAGCTCCTCAAATTGTTGTGGGATTATTTTTAGGAGTCATCCGATTACAATACGGTTTAGTGTACTCGATATTATTTCATGCCTTGTATAACGCTGTTTTAATTATTCCTGCCTTACTTTTTATGAATGAGCCATGACAGACAAAGACCTAAAAGAATTTCTAGATTCTAAAGTAGACCTTTATAATAATCCGAAATTTATTGAAAGCGACCCGATACAAATTCCACACCTATTTAGTGCCAAAGAGGATATTGAAATTGCTGGGTTTTTAACGGCGACTATCTCTTGGGGAAACAGGAAAAGTATTATTAAAAATGCAAAGTCTATGATGGCTTTATTAGACCATGCCCCTTACGATTTTGTGATGAATCATACGGAATCCGATTTAGAAACATTACACTCGTTTGTGCATCGTACTTTTAATGGAGACGATTTAAAACAGTTTATATTAAGTTTAAAGCACATTTATACAAATTACCACGGATTAGAATCTCTTTTTGCTCAACATGCAGAACCCGATACTCTCCAACCCGCAATACATAATTTTAAAAACGTGTTTTTTGAAAACGAACATTTACTGCGCACTCAAAAACATATTAGCGATCCGTTTAAAAATTCGGCCGCAAAACGCATCAACATGTTTTTACGTTGGATGATAAGAAAGGATAATGCCGGAGTAGATTTTGGCATTTGGAAGAGCCTTGCTCCTGCCCAACTTTCTTGTCCGTTAGATGTACATTCTGGAAATGTAGCCCGAAAACTAGCTCTTTTAAATAGGAAACAAAATGATGGAAAAGCTTTAGCAGAACTAGATTTAGCCTTACGTAACCTTGACAAATCAGATCCGGTAAAATATGACTTTGCTCTTTTTGGATTAGGTGTTTTTGAAGGTTTTTAATCCTATTTTAGTATATTTAAAATTCTAAACGACCACGCCATGAAACATTATTACGCCATTCTATTTTTATTATTTGCCATGTGTTTAAATGCACAATCCATAAAAATACCAGCAGATACCATGGTTGTTACCACACTTACAACCACTATAAAAAATAAAAGTATTTCATACACGGCAACAACTGGGACTCAACCTGTTTGGAATGAAAAGGGAGCTCCTATTGCAGCATTACATTACACCTATTACGAACGTAGTAACGTTAAAGACATGGCTAACCGACCTTTAGTGATATCGTTTAATGGCGGCCCGGGTTCTGCGTCTGTTTGGATGCATATTGCATATACCGGACCTAAAGTATTGAATATTGATGACGAAGGGTATCCAGTTCAGCCTTATGGAGTGAAAGACAACCCTAATTCTATTTTAGATATTGCCGATATTGTTTACGTGAATCCTGTTAACACAGGATACTCTAGAATGATTCCCGATAAAGAAGGTAAACTACCTGAGCGTGATATCTTTTTTGGGATAAACGCAGATATAAAATATTTAGCAGCATGGATTAATACCTTTGTAACAAGAAAAAACCGTTGGGAATCGCCTAAATATATTATTGGCGAAAGTTATGGAGGAACACGTGTTATGGGCTTGGCTAACGAGTTACAATCTCAACAATGGATGTATTTAAATGGGGTAATTATGGTGTCTCCTGCAGACTACCAATTATACGGCACGGGGCAACCTATTTATTCTGCACTTAATTTGCCTTATTTCGCAGCTACGGCCTGGTATCACAAGCTATTACCAGCCGAATTACAGCAAAAAGATTTATTAGAGGTGCTTCCAGAAGTAGAAACCTATACCATTAATACCCTTATGCCAGCCATAGCAAAAGGCGGATTTATCTCGGAAACAGAAAAACAGCAAGTTGCAAAACAGGTGGCATACTATTCGGGATTAACAGAAAAAGAAGTCCTACAAAATAATCTAGTGGTTCCAAGCAATTATTTCTGGAAAGCTTTATTACGCGATAAATCAGGTCAGACTATTGGTAGGTTAGACTCAAGATATTTAGGAATAGATAAAACAGAAATGGGTGTTTCGCCAGATTATAATGCAGAGATTAGTTCTTGGTCACACTCCTTTACTCCAGCCATAAATTATTATTTACGTGAACATTTAAATTTTAAAACCGATTTAAAATATTATATGTTTGGCGACGTTCACCCTTGGGATCGCAGAAATAATACAGTAAGAGAAGATTTAAGACAAGCCATGGCAGCAAACCCTTATTTAAAAATTTTGGTACAATCTGGATATTATGATGGTGCCACCACTTACTTTGCTGCAAAATATACCGCGGCTCAAATAGATCCTAGCGGAAAATTAAAAGATCGGTTTACAATTAAAGGCTACAGAAGCGGACATATGATGTACCTAAGAAAAGATGATTTAATCTCAGCAAACGAAGATATTCGAGAGTTTATTACAAAAGCATCTAGTAACGGTAAAGCTGCAAAATACACCAGAGAGTAACTTATTGAGTTTTCTATTTAAAAAGTTTAAGCCGATAGTTTGACATCTAGTCTAAGCTATCGGCTTTATTTTAGTACGAAAGTAAAGTCGATTGCTTACCGCTCATTTTCCTTTTTAAGAATGGAATACAAGCTTTAAATAATGTCTGAGCTTCTCATTAGTTTTGAAAATTAGTAATCTCTTATTATTAGGTATATCTGTTTAACTAAATTCGCATGCTATGTGATACTGAAACAAGTTCTGTTTGACGCTCTACTAGGGAGTTTTAATCTAAATTTACTTCAGAATATCTCAATATAAATTATAAATGAATGATTAGCATAAACAAAAAATCCAGCAACTTGCTGGATTTTTTGTTTGTATAAATAGGTAACTCTAAATATTACTTAGCAATATTAACAGCTCTAGTTTCTCTAATTACAGTCACTTTTACCTGACCAGGATAGGTCATATCTGTTTGGATTTTCTGAGAAATGCTGAATGATAAATCAGCTGCGTTTTGATCGTTAACTTTTTCACTTTCAACAATTACACGTAATTCTCTTCCGGCTTGTATAGCATAGGCTTTTTTAACACCTGTAAAACCAAATGCAATATCTTCAAGATCTTTTAAACGTTGTATATAACTGTCTAATACCTGACGTCTAGCACCTGGTCTAGCTCCAGAAATAGCATCACAAACTTGAACTATTGGTGCTAAAAGGGACTTCATTTCTATTTCGTCGTGGTGCGCTCCAATAGCATTGCACACGTCGTCTTTTTCACCAAATTTCTCAGCCCATTGCATTCCTAAAATAGCGTGAGGCGTCTCCATATCGGCTTCTGCATCTGGCACCTTTCCTATATCGTGTAATAAACCGGCACGCTTGGCTAATTTCGGGTTTAACCCTAATTCTGCAGCCATAATACCACAAAGCTTAGCAACTTCACGTGAGTGTTGCAATAAGTTTTGTCCGTAAGACGAACGATATTTCATTCGTCCAACCATTTTAATAAGCTCCGGATTTAAATTGTGAATACCTAAATCGATTACCGTACGTTTACCAACTTCTATAATCTCTTGCTCGATTTGTTTTCTTGTCTTTTTAACAATCTCTTCAATACGAGCAGGGTGAATTCTACCATCTGTAACTAATTTATGTAACGATAAACGTGCAACTTCACGTCGTACAGAATCGAAACAAGATAAAATAATAGCTTCAGGCGTATCATCTACAATAATTTCTACACCAGTTGCAGCTTCAATAGCACGAATGTTTCTTCCTTCACGACCAATAATACGACCTTTTACATCGTCTGATTCGATATTAAATACAGATACACAGTTGTCTACTGCTTCTTCTGTACCAATACGCTGAATGGTGTTTATAATAATTTTTCTTGCTTCTTGCTGTGCGGTAAGTTTAGCTTCTTCTACCGTATCTTGAATATAAGATAAGGCGTCATTTTTAGCTTCGCCTTTTAAAGATTCAATTAATTGCGATTTGGCTTCTTCTGCAGATAAACTAGATATAACTTCTAATTGATCAATCTGGCTTTTATGAAGACGCTCTATTTCTTCTTGTTTCTTGTCTAAAAAGTCTAAACGCTGATTGTAGTCTTTTAATTTAGCTTCGTATTCTTGATTTAATTTTTTGTTTTTAGATAACTCATTCGACACCTGAGATTCTTTGTCTCTCGTGCGTTTTTCTGCATCTCCTATTTTTTTATCGCGACTTAAAATTACTTTTTCATGCTCAGATTTAAGTTCAATAAACTTTTCTTTAGCTTGTAATATTTTGTCTTTTTTAATGGATTCACCATCATTTTTGGCATCTTTTATAATTTTTTCGGCTTCACTTCTAGCATCAGAAAGGACTTTCGATGCATTATTTTTTTCTAAAGTCTTAGCTATTATAAAGCCAATTATGACGCCGAGTAACGCGCCTCCTGCAATTAATATAATTGAGTTCTCCATGGGTTCAGTTAGTATTATTAATATATAAAAAAAGCCTGCACCGGTTTTATTGTTTTGTATAAACTCCTTAAAAACAAGTTTAGGGCTAACAAGTTGATCAAGGATCTGCTCTAAGACAGCTTGCTTTTACAACTTAAACTCACCCTTTTTAAAGAATTAACGTTGAGTTTATCAAAAATAAATAACCAATACAGGCAGTAACTTTGTCTATTTTAAAGATCGTTAAGAATTCAATTGTTCATGTAATAATCGATTTAAAGCGTTAAGCTTGTCCTCTACATGTTCACTTACAGATTCCTTATCTATTTGTTTTTGTTCTACTTGAGTTGCAAATTGTAACGCACACATGGCCAACACATCTTGCTTATCTCTAACAGAATAACTTTGCTCAAATTGCGTAATCATAGCCTCAATATTCTTAGCTGCTTTTCGTAAACCTTCTTCCTGCTCTGGAGCAATAGTTAAAGGATATACTCGATTAGCAATAGAAAGTTTAATTTTTAGCATCTCTGACATTACATCATTTTATGATTACATTATTCAGAGAGTTGTGCAATACAATAATCAATCTCCCTTACTAACGAATTTATTTTAAGCTTTGTTTCTCTTTTATTATCATCACTGCCAAGCATGCTTTTTGCTATTTTGAGAGCTTCATATTTTTCTGCCCAAGCTTCAATTTCTTGTTGCTGTGATTGAAGGTTAAGCCGAGATTGTTTTAAATCCTCTTCTAATTTAGCATTCGATTGCTTTAACGCGTCTACCCGTTGTAGCATCTTGCTAATTTTATCTTCTAGAGCATCTACAATTTCTTCAATATTACTCATTTGCAATTACCATACTTATCTCACAAAGTTAACATACCTAGGTAAAAATAACAATTGTTTTGCTCATAAAATTTAAAATACTTTATTCGCTCTCATTTTCAATATGATGTGAACCTAATATCAGATTATACTTTGGTTATTGGTAGCAAATAATTACTTTAGTGCCTCAATTTTTATTTATGCGAATCCCTTTTTTATTACTTTTTTTTATTCCTTTTGTACTTTTTTCACAAAACCCATATCCTCAAGATTATTTTAATAATCCGTTAGACGTTCCTATTGTACTAGCCGGTACTTTTGCCGAGTTACGCTCAAATCATTTCCATTCGGGTATGGATATTAAAACACAACATCGGGAAGGATTAAAAGTATTAGCTTCAGCCGAAGGCTTTGTAAGTCGGATTAAAATTTCTCCTTTTGGTTATGGTAAAGCGTTATACATTACGCACCCAAACGGGTATACTACGGTATACGCCCATTTATCAAAATTAGCACCCAAAATTGAGGCTTACCTTAAGGAACAACAATACGAAAAGGAATCGTATAGCATCGAGCTCTTCCCTCCTATTAAAGCGCTTTTAGTACAACAAGGCGAACTTGTTGCTTATAGCGGAAATACGGGAAGTTCTGCTGGCCCTCATTTACATTTCGAAATTAGAGATAAAAATGAACACCCTATAAACCCCATGTTGTTTGGCATTAATACTAAAGATACCACCAAACCAATTATTAGTAATTTATATGCCTATCCTATTGGCGAAAATTCTCAAGTCAACAAATCGGATAGTAAACAAAAAATACGATTAATTAAACAAGCAGACGGGAATTTTATTACCGAACCTATTGAAGCCGTTGGGAAAATTGGCTTCGGAATAGAAACCGTAGACCGTCAAGATTTAGCTAGAAATAACAATGGTGTGTACAACATCCAGACAAAAGTTAATGGCCAACCAAATTTTGAAATTGACTTTAGTACCTTTTCTTTTGATGAAACAAACGACATAAACAGGCTTATAGATTACCAAATTTATAAAGCCGATAAAGACCGCATTCAAAAACTATTTATAGACACTAATAATAGTCTAAGCCTATATAAAAACACTACCGACAATGGGTATTTAAGTGTTACAGACAGCACCTCTTTAGTTTACAAAATAAAGGTGAGCGATTTTGAAGCCAACGAAACTTGGGTTACCGTATCTATAGATGGAAAACATAGTCCAGATGTTTTAAAACAATCACCAAAAGTGACTCCTCATTATATATACGAAAATAAAGCTTCAACATTAACTGAAGGCAATGTCACTGTAAACTTCTATAAACATACTTTTTACGATGATTTCTTTTTAGATTTTCAAGTCTCTAACGATACCTTAACCCTAGGACCAGAAGGTCATGCTGCTCGAAAAAATTTCAATATCGCTTTTGATATTTCAAAATATAACGAAGCCGACAAATCAAAATTGTTTATTGCAGAACTTGTAGGCTACAGAAAAACACCCAGTTATTCTAAAACCACACGTCACGACAATA